>JAGXBI010000254.1 GCA_018971155.1 Burkholderiales bacterium | reverse complement strand
ACCGATCACCGGGGGCGATTTCACTATAGGCGATGAATTCGCCGGCGAGCCACCGGATTACGGGTTTGCCGCGTCTTCCTTGTCGCCGCCCAACCCGGCCCAGGCGGGCGCTTGCGGCGGCGCCAGCTGGAACATGTCGAGCACGCGCGCGACCGTATGATCGATCATGTCGTCGAGCGTGGCAGGTCGGTGATAGAAGGCCGGCAAGGGCGGGAAAACGATGCCGCCCATTTCAGTGACGGCGGTCATGTTGCGCAAATGGGCGAGATTGAACGGCGTCTCGCGCACCATCAGCACCAGGCGGCGGCGCTCCTTGAGCGTCACGTCGGCCGCGCGGGCGATCAGGTTGTCGGACAGGCCGTGGGCGATGCTGGCCAGGGTTTTCATCGAGCACGGTGCAACCACCATGCCGTGCGTGGCGAACGAGCCGCTGGCGATGGTGGCGCCGACCTCGCGCACGCTGTGGGTGACGTCGGCCAGGGCCTGCACTTCGGCCTTGCCCAGTCCCAGTTCCTGATGCAGGGTTTGCCACCCGGCGCTCGACACCATCAGGTGGCTCTGCACGTCGGTGTGACAGCGCAGTCGCTGCAGCAGGCGCACGCCATACACGGCGCCGGTCGCGCCGGTGATGGCGACGATCAGCCGGCGCGGCGTCGCAACGGTCGAGGCGTCGTTGGCGATCGTCACGAAGCGGTTCAGGCGGCGGCGCCGAGCACTTGCTGCAGTTCGCCGCTTTGGTACATCTCCATCATGATGTCCGAGCCGCCGATGAATTCGCCGTTCACGTAGAGCTGCGGAATGGTCGGCCAGTTGGCGAATTCCTTGATGCCATGGCGGATTTCTTCGTCCTGCAGCACGTCGACCGTGAGAAAGTCGGTCACGTTGCATGCCTTGAGGATTTGAATCGCGCGCCCGGAAAACCCGCACATCGGAAACTGGGCGTTGCCCTTCATGAAGAGCACTACCGGGTTGCCGGTGACGATTTGCTGGATGCGTTCCTGAGTATTCATGATGTCGGCCTGTGAAGAAATTTAATGGTCATTCTAGCGAATTTCAGTCGTGCGCGCCGGCACCAGCCGAGCGCCGCTGACCCGTTCGATACCTGCCAGATCGCGGGCGGAGAAGACTTCGTCGAAACCCGCCTGGCGCAGCAGGGCGCGCACCGCCTCGGCCTGGTCGTAGCCGTGCTCGCACAACAGCCAGCCAGCTTCGGCCAAATGGCCGGGCGCCTCGTTCACGATGGTGCGCAGCGCGCTCAGGCCGTCGCGGCCGTCGGTCAGCGCCTGGGCCGGTTCATGGGGCAGATCGCCGGCGCTGAGATGGGGATCCCCGGCGCGGATGTAAGGCGGATTGGCCACGATCACGTCGAAGGCCGGCTGGCCGGTCAGCGCGCCGTACCAGTCGCTCTCGAGCAGCGTGAGCGCGAGGCCGAGCCGTTGCGCATTGGCGCGCGCCACCGCCAGCGCCGCGCCGGAACGGTCGATTGCGGTTACCTGCGCGCTCGGGCAGGCATGAGCGATGGCCAGCGCGATCGCGCCGCTGCCGGTGCCCAGATCGAGCACGCGCGGGGCATCGGTGCGCAGCTCGCGACAGCGCGCGAGCGCCAGTTCGACCAGCAATTCGGTCTCGGGCCGCGGAATCAGCACAGCGGGCGTGACGATCAAGCTCAAGCCATAGAATTCGCGTTGCCCGGTCAGGTAGGCGATCGGCTCGCCGCTCAGGCGGCGCGCTTCGAGTTGCCGGAAGGCCGCCACGGCGTCGGCCGGCAGGGCGTCGCGATCGCGCGTGATCAACTGCGAGCGGGTCCAGCCGAGCGCGTGGCCGAGCAGGATGCGCGCCTCCAGCGGCGGCAGGGCCGAGTCTTGCAGCAGCGCCGCCACGGTGGCCGCTGGCGGGCCGGCGCGAACGTTCATGCGTCCGACTCGCCCAGCGAGGCCAGCAGTTCAGCCTGGTGTTCGGTGATCAGCGCGTTGATCAGTTCGTCCAGATCGCCGTCCATGATCGCATCGAGCTTATAGAGCGTCAGATTGATGCGATGGTCGGTCATGCGGCCTTGCGGAAAGTTGTAGGTGCGAATGCGCTCGGAGCGGTCGCCCGAGCCGATCAGGCTCTTGCGCGTGGCCGCTTCCTTGGCCTGCTGCGCGCGTACCTGGGCGTCCTTGATGCGCGCGGCCAGGACTTTCAGCGCCTGGTCCTTGTTGCGGTGCTGCGAGCGGTCATCCTGGCATTCGACCACGATGCCGGTCGGCAAGTGGGTAATGCGCACCGCGGAATCGGTCTTGTTGATGTGCTGGCCGCCGGCCCCGGAGGCGCGGAAGGTGTCGATGCGGATATCCGCCGGATTGATCTGCACCTCGCTGACGTCGTCGGCTTCGGGCATGACCGCGACGGTGCAGGCCGATGTATGAATGCGGCCCTGGGTTTCGGTGGCCGGCACGCGCTGCACGCGATGGCCGCCCGATTCGAATTTCAGGCGCGAGTAGGCACCCTGGCCGACCAGCCGCACGATGACTTCCTTGTAGCCGCCCAGATCGGACGGGCTCGACGAGACGATTTCGATCTGCCAGCGCTGGCGTTCGGCATAGCGCGAGTACATGCGCAGCAGGTCGCCGGCGAACAGCGCGCTTTCGTCGCCGCCGGTGCCGGCCCGGATTTCGAGAAAGATGTTGCGGTCGTCATTCGGATCGCGCGGCAGCAGCATTTTTTGAAGTTCGGCCTCGAGTTCCGCCATGCGCTTGCGCGCGGTCTCGATTTCTTCCTCGGCGAACGCCCGCATCTCCGGGTCCGCCGCCAGATCCTGGGCAGCCAGCACATCGTCGCCTGCCTGCCGGTAAAGGCCGTACTGTTCGACCACCGGCGACAATTCCGCATGCTCGCGGGTCAGCTTGCGATAGTTGTCGAGATTGTCGGTGATGTCGCCTTGGCTCAATAGCGCATTGAGCTCGGTCAGTCGTGCACTCAACTGATCGAGCTTGGCTTGCATGCTCGCTTTCATTTATTTGTCGGCAGTTCCCGAGTGATGGAAAAGGTCGGGAATGAGTTGAACGATGCGCTCGCGTTGCTCGCCGCGCGCATAGTTGAGCGCATGGGTCGGGCCATGCAGGAATTTCTTGGTCAGTGCCTGGGACAGCGCCTCGAGGACGGCGGCGGGGTCGTCGCCGCGCGCCAGCATGCGCTGGGCGCGCTCCAGTTCGGTTTGCCGCAGCCGTTCGGCCTGGCCGTGCAGGTCGCGGATGATCGGCACGACGCTGCGCGCATCGAGCCACTGCATGAAATGTTGCACGCGGGTTTCGATGATCGCCTCGGCCTGTGCCACGGCGGCCTGGCGCAGCGCGTGGCCTTCCCGCACGATATTGCCGAGATCGTCGACGGTGTAGAGAAATACGTCGTCCAGGCGGCTGACCTCGGCCTCGATGTCGCGCGGCACGGCCAGGTCGACCATGAACATCGGGCTGTGCTTGCGTGCCTTGACGGCGCGCTCGACCGCACCGAGCCCGATGATCGGCAGGGTGCTCGCCGTGCACGACACGACGATATCGAATTCATGCAGGCGCGCAGGCAACTCGGACAGCTTGATCGCCGTGCCGCCAAAGCGCTCGGCCAGCCGCTCGCCGCGCTCGGCGGTGCGGTTGGCGATGAACAGGGCCTTCGGGTGCTGCGCGGCGAAATGCGTGGCGCACAGCTCGATCATCTCGCCCGCGCCGATGAAAAGAATGCGCTGCGTGCTGATGCTCTCGAAAATGCGCTGCGCCAGCCGGACCGCGGCGGCGGCCATCGATACCGAATGCACGCCGATCTCGGTCTGCCCGCGCACCTCTTTGGCGACTGCGAAGGTGCGCTGGAACAGCTGGTTCAGGTAGGTGCCCAGCGCGCCCGCCTCGGCGGCGCTGCGCACGGCATCTTTCAGTTGGCCGAGTATTTGCGTCTCGCCAAGCACCATCGAGTCCAGGCCGCTGGCCACGCGAAACGCGTGCCGCACGGCATCGGATTGCGGCAGCGCGTAAATATGGGGCGCCAGTTCGCTGGCCGGGATGTTGTGGAAACGCGCCAGCCACTCGACGGTGCTCTCGCGCGCGGCGGCGTTATTGGTCGCGCAGTAGATTTCGGTGCGGTTGCAGGTCGAGAGAATCGCCGCTTCCGGCGTCATGGCGGTGCTGCCGTTGGCCCGCCACAGCGATTTGAGGGTTTCCAGCGCCGGCTGCAACTGCTCAAGCGAAAACGCCACCCGCTCGCGCAGTGCGACCGGGGCGGTGTGATGGTTGATGCCGAGTGTAAGCAGTTGCATGTTCGATGAGCGGGGGCAACCGTTCATTATATCGCGTTGCTGGTCTTCCTGGCGGCGCGTGCGGGGCAAGGATTTTCCTCGTTAACAGCGAAAATTCTATGGTTTGAATCCGCTTCTGACACGATTTTGCGACTTTTTTGACGATTTTGCACCGGGCCGTATTGGCTGACTCGCCGGCGTCTGGCCGTGCAACGTTCTGTAACGATTTTCCGGCGTCCGGGCCGGCAAAGCTGGCTATACTCGCGGCGAGAGTGGCGGCGGCTGCAAGCCGGCGCCGCGCCGGGCAACTCAGCCGCACAGGAGGCACCATGGGCGTCGTCGGCACGATCTTTGTCGGACTGGTGGTGGGCATCGTGGCGCGCGCGCTGCACCCCGGGCGGCAGAGCATGGGCGTCATCATGACGATCGTGCTCGGCATCGCCGGCTCGTTGCTGGCCAAATACGTCGGCCAGATGCTGCATTTCTATCAGGCAGGCCAATCGGCCGGCTGGATCGCCTCGATTCTGGGGGCCATCGTCCTGCTGGTGATTTACGGCGCCGCGGCGCGCCGCGCGAGTTGAGCCGTCGGCTCGAATTGACTGCTTATCTTACGGGAGACCGCATGCACGGCATTATCGTTCTGTTGCTGATCGGATTGGTGGCGGGCTGGCTGGCCAGCCTGGTGGTGGGCGGCGCCTACGGCTTGATCGGTGACATGGTGGTCGGCGTGATCGGCGCGTTCCTGGGCGGCTGGATTTTGCGCCATGCCGGCGTCTCGGTGGGCTACGGCACGCTGGGGCGCATCATTACCGCCACCATCGGCGCGATCGTGCTGCTCGCGGTATTGCGGCTGGCGCGGCGCTGACGCCGCGCCGCGCAGCCGGTGCCGCGCCCTAACGCGCGATGGGCCGGTAGCGGATACGCTTGGGTTTGGCCGCTTCCTCGCCGAGCCGTTGCCGCTTGTCGGCCTCGTATTCCTGGTAGTTGCCGTTGAAGAAGGTGACCTGGGAGTCGCCTTCGAAGGCCAGGATGTGCGTGGCGATGCGGTCGAGAAACCAGCGGTCGTGCGAGATCACCATCACGCAGCCGGCGAATTCGAGCAGCGCGTCTTCGAGCGCGCGCAGGGTTTCCACGTCGAGATCGTTGGACGGTTCGTCCAGCAGCAGCACGTTGCCCCCGGCGATCAGCGTCTTGGCCAGGTGCAGCCGGCCGCGCTCGCCGCCCGACAGGCTG
>JAGXBI010000253.1 GCA_018971155.1 Burkholderiales bacterium | reverse complement strand
TGGGCAAACAGGGCCTGACCGTTCGACAGCATGTAGTTGAAGACGCCGTGCCGGGTAATGGAGCGCGTGATCTCCTCGAGCGTGTGGAATAACTCGTTGAGCGGCGGCTGCGAGCCGGGAAATCGCTTGCGCAGGCCCTGCATGATGTCGCAAAAGGCCAGCTCGCTGTCAGTGGTGCCGACCGGCTGATAGACGCCGCTCAGGAAGGGCTGGTAGTCCTTCAGATCACCGTTGTGAGCGAAGATCCAGTGCCGGCCCCACAGCTCACGCTGGAACGGATGGCAATTCTCCAGCTCGATGCGGCCTTGCGTTGCCTTGCGGATATGGGCGATGACGTTTTTCGATTTGATCGGGTAGCTTTTGACCAGCTCCGCGATGGGCGACGTCGCGGCTGACTGATGATCGATAAACAGGCGGCATGCCTTGTCTTCGAAAAAGGCAATGCCCCAGCCATCGGCATGGTGATCGGTGACGCCTCCGCGCGCGGCGAAGCCGGTAAACGAAAACGTGATGTCGGTTGGGGTGGCGCAGTTCATCCCCAGCAATTGGCACATGTGCTGACCCGGTAGGCGAATCCCGGCTGTGTCGCCCCTGCTGCCGCGGCAATGATGCGGCGGCGCCAACAGCCGTTACAATAAAAGGCTGTTCAAGCATAGCACTCACGTTCCTCGCCGTACATGGCGCCGGCCGCCGCCGGCGGCAGCCGGCCTCACTGGTACCGATCATGACCCAGCTTACTCTCACGCGGCCCGACGACTGGCATTTGCACGTGCGCGACGGCGCCACGCTGCGCAGCGTGCTGCCCGACAGCGCCCGTCAATTCGCCCGCGCCATCATCATGCCCAACCTCAAGCCTCCGGTGACGACCACGGCCCAGGCGCAGGCATACCAGGAGCGCATCCTGGCGGCGCTGCCCGCCGGCTGCGCTTTCGAGCCGCTGATGACGCTGTATCTGACCGACAATACGCCGCCGGACGAAATCAGGCGCGCGCGGGACTCGGGCATCGTGCATGGCGTGAAGCTCTACCCGGCCGGAGCGACCACCAACTCCGACGCCGGCGTCACCGATCTGGGCAAATGCGCCAGGACGCTGGAGGCCATGCAGGAAGTCGGCATGCCGCTGCTGATGCATGGCGAGGTCACCGACTCGGCGATCGATATTTTCGATCGCGAGAAAGTGTTTATCGATCAGGTGATGTTGCCGTTGCGGCGCCGGTTTCCGGCACTCAAGGTGGTTTTCGAGCACATCACCACGCGCGACGCCGCTGACTACGTGCGGCAAGCCGAGGGGCCGATCGCCGCGACCATCACCGCTCATCACCTGCTCTACAACCGCAATGCCATCTTCACCGGCGGTATCCGTCCGCATTATTACTGCCTGCCGGTGCTCAAGCGCGAGGCGCACCGCCAGGCATTGGTGTCGGCGGCGACCTCCGGCAGTCCGCGTTTTTTCCTCGGCACGGACAGCGCTCCGCATCCGCGCGGCCTGAAAGAGCATGCCTGCGGCTGCGCCGGATGCTACACCGCGCTGCACGCCATCGAGCTTTACGCCGAGGCGTTCGAGGCGGCCGGCGCGCTGGACAAGCTCGAAGGCTTTGCCAGTTTTCACGGGCCTGATTTCTATGGGTTGCCGCGCAATACGGACAAAATCGTGCTGGTCCGCGAACCATGGACGTTACCTGCGGAGTTGCCGCTGGGCGACGGTGCGACGGTCGTCCCGCTGCGAGGTGGCGAAGTTCTGCCGTGGAAGTTGCGGGCTTGACGTCTTTGCCCGATCAGACGGATGTCGGTGCCGTGCTGGCTGCCATCGACTGGGCTCGCCCCTGGTTTTCCACCACCGCGACGCTCGGGCGATATGCCGCCGGCGCCAGCGATTGGCGTGCGGCGCTTGATCTCGAGGCTGGTCGCCGCAGCCTGTGCAACGCGGCCGGCAAACCGATCCGATTCGTGCCGCAGGCGAGCTTGCCGGCCGGATGCGCTTATGAGGCGCACATCCACGCGAGCGGTGAAGTGCCCACGCGAATCAACCCGCATGACTTTTTCAACGCTCTGATTTGGTTGGCTTTTCCGCGCATCAAGGCATGCCTGAACGCCCGTCAGGCAGCGGAGATCGCGCGCGCCGGCATCGGCGCCGAGCGCGGGCGGGCCCGCGATGCTGCAACGCTCTTCGACGAGAATGCCGTGTTGTTTGCCTGTAGCGATATGACGATGGCCGACACGTTGCGACGCTTCGATTGGCACGACCTGATGCTTGGCCGGCGCGCCGACTGGGGGCAATGCTGCGAGGCGCTGCTTTTCGGCCACGCGTTATTGGAAAAGCTGGTGCGGCCCTATAAATCGATTACCGCGCATGCCTGGGTGGTGCCGGTCGACGGCGAGTTCTTTTCACTCGCACCGGCAGAGCGGATCAGCGAGCTCGACCGACGGGTGGCGGCGAGCCTGCGAGACTCGCCGTTGCACAGCGCAATGTTCGCTCCGCTTCCCGTGCTGGGGATTCCCGGCTGGTGGCCGGCCAATGAGGATGCCGGTTTCTACGCCGATACGTCGGTGTTCCGCACCGGCCGGCGCCGCACCGTCGCTGCGTGCTAGACTACGCCCGCAGAGTCGGCCAGACAGTCGCCGCTTTCTTCGGAAAGGGGAGGAAAGTCCGGACTCCACAGAGCAGGGTGATGGCTAACGGCCATCCGTGGCGACACGCGGAACAGGGCCACAGAAAACAAACCGCCGATGGCCGCCCGGCGCAAGCCGGCGGCTCAGGTAAGGGTGAAACGGTGCGGTAAGAGCGCACCGCGGCGTGCGGCAACGCACACGGCACGGTAACCTCCACCCGGAGCAATTCCAAATAGGCAAGCGCGTCCCGCATGGCTTCGTGCGATGCGGGACACAACGGGGCTCACGTGAGCTTGCGGGTAGGAAGCTTGAGCGGCGCAGCAATGCGCCGCCTAGAGGAATGACTGTCAACCGCGCTTCGGCGCGGGCACAGAATCCGGCTTATCGGCCGGCTCTGCCACTTTAAGCTCGCGCGACGCGGACTCAGGCGTCGACGATATCGAACCCGTGAGTCAATTCGGCCGTCTTGCTCAGCATGATCGAAGCTGAGCAGTATTTGTCGTGGGACAGCTTGATCGCTCGTTCGACCGTCGCCGGATTCAGATTCCGGCCCGTGACGGTAAATTGAAAATGGATCTTGGTAAATACCTTGGGATCCTCGCTCGCGCGCTCCGCCTTGAGCACCACGCTGCAGCCATGAACCTCCTGGCGGCTCTTCTTCAGAATCAGGACGACGTCGTAGGCGGTGCAGCCGCCCGTACCCAGCAGCACCATTTCCATCGGACGCGGGGCCAGGTTATGCCCGCCGCCCTCCGGCGCGCCATCCATCGCGACGATATGGCCGCTGCCGGTTTCGGCCACGAACCCCATGCCGTCCTGCCCCAGCCAACTTACCTTGCATTCCATTGCTTGCTCCGATTTTGCTGCTTAAATGAAAATTGTACAGACGATTCGTGATGTCGGTCGGACGTGCCTTGGTCCGTGTCAGAGCAACGATCAGCGACTATTATGCTGCGATGCAATAGGGGCGGATATCCGCATATTCCCTGCGAGATCCATCAACACGGTTAGAGTAATGGCTCTAAAGCCAAATGGACGATTCTGGAGTGAATTGCTAATTCATTGAATAAATTGATGAAATCGTTGGAATTGTCGGAAATTTCACAATATGATCTTGCATTTCGCAGTGTAAATTTCTTGCATTGCACAAACGACGTGCCTATAATGGTTTTCATGGATTGCAGCGGTAGTGCAATCAGCAGGTGTCTCCTCCACCCTCCTCCTTTGGTGGATTTAACCCGAACCCCTAGCGGTTCGGGTTTTTTTATGGCCGTTTCCAAAGTCCCGACGGAAATTGCACGCCGCGCCCCATTTGTTTTCCTTGTCGCAGCAAATTTCTGTATAATCAACGGCTTTTCCGGAAATGCCCGCGGAAAAGAACTGGGAGAGCCTGCAGCAACCAATAAGCAGGAAGACAAAAGATTGGGCAGGTCAAATTTGGATCGATCATGAAGACGTTTTCCGCAAAGCCGCATGAGGTGAAGCGCGAATGGTACGTGATTGACGCGACGGACAAAGTCCTCGGCCGTGTCGCCAGCGAAGTGGCACGCCGTTTGCGCGGCAAGCATAAACCTGAATTCACCCCGCACGTTGATACCGGTGATTACATCATCATCGTCAACGCGGCGAAATTGAAAGTGACTGGCGCCAAGGTCACCGACAAGAAATACTATCGCCACTCCGGCTACCCGGGGGGTATTTACGAAACGACGTTCGGCAAGATGCAAGAGCGTTTCCCGGGCCGCGCGCTGGAAAAAGCGGTCAAGGGCATGCTGCCGAAAGGTCCGTTGGGCTATGCGATGATCAAGAAGCTGAAGGTTTACGCCGACGGCAATCATCCGCACGAAGCGCAACAACCGAAGTCGCTCGAGATCTAAGGGGCCAGCCATGATTGGAAATTGGAACTACGGCACCGGCCGCCGCAAAAGCGCCGTGGCCCGCGTCTTCATCAAGGCGGGCAAGGGCGACATCGTCGTCAACGGCAAGCCGATCAGCGAATACTTCGCTCGCGAAACCTCGCTGATGATCGTGCGCCAGCCGCTCGAACTGACCAACAACGGCACCACGTTCGACATCAAAGTCAACGTGTCCGGTGGTGGCGAGACCGGTCAAGCCGGCGCGGTGCGTCACGGCATCACCCGTGCGCTGATCGATTACGACGCGACGCTCAAGCCCACGCTGTCCGGCGCTGGTCTGGTGACCCGCGATGCGCGTGAAGTCGAGCGTAAGAAAGTCGGTCTGCACAAAGCACGCCGGCGCAAACAGTTCTCGAAGCGTTAATCGCGCGAGCGCTGGTTCGCCTGGAAAAAGCCGCCTTGTGCGGCTTTTTCTTTTCCCGACGGTGCGGTGCGGCTGCCTGTTTGCCGCCGATCCCGATAATGCCTTGATTCTTTAGGGGTATCTGCACGATCTTCGAATCAGGCCTACAATAGGATCGAAACGTTTTTTGGAGAATGCTGATGAGTGCTCTGGCAGAGACCGCTGTAACCGACATGCCCGCTCCGCTGCTGTTCACTGACAGCGCGGCCGACAAGGTCAAACAGTTGATCGACGAAGAAGGTAACCCTGGACTGAAGCTGCGCGTGTTCGTGCAAGGCGGCGGCTGCTCAGGTTTCCAGTATGGCTTTACCTTTGACGAGGATATCAACGAAGACGACACCGTGATGGACAAGAACGGTGTGAAGTTGCTGATCGATTCGATGAGCTACCAATACCTGGTCGGCGCGGAAATCGATTACAAGGAAGATATCAACGGCGCACAGTTCGTTATCAAGAATCCGCAAGCTACGACGACATGCGGTTGCGGCTCGTCGTTTTCCGTCTGAAGTCGGCTGTCGGCCTGTCGAGAGGACCCCGCGGGGTCCTTTTTTCATGGGCGCCGAGTATCGAGGC
>JAGXBI010000252.1 GCA_018971155.1 Burkholderiales bacterium | reverse complement strand
ACCGCTCTACTACTGATTCTTGGCTCGTCGCCGATGGTAGAGGACATCCCCGCATTCTTCGCGGCCGGAAAGTATGGGTTGAGTCTTATCCTCATCATGGCGCTCGCGTTTGCGGCAAGCACCATCCTGACTTACGTCGCGCTCTGTGTGTATTCGACGGCCCGGCTCCAACGCCTGAAGTTTGGCGCGCTCGAACGTTACGGCGAAGTCCTCAGCGGAGCCTTCATCGCCCTCGTAGGATTAGCCTTCTGGGCATTCCCAATTTTATGAGCTGGCGGCTGCTTACACGGGGTCGTCTCAGAAAACGGAAAATAAAGCACACTAAGCCACTTGCAGCGGCCGTAGCGGCCCGAACGTCTCCGCGCCAATCTTGGCGCTAAGGCGCCGGAGATGATCGCCGGTCAAGGGAATGTATGCCTTGGTCAGCAGACGTTGGTGGCCGATTTTCCCGATCATGTCAGTAACTTGGTCGCGCCGGCCAGCAGCGCAGGCGTTTTCTAGTGCTGGTTCTCGATCAGGATGGCGTGAACGGCCGCGGCCACATAGTGTGAAGGGGCCATGTGATGCAAGGTTATGCCCACGCGAGCCAGGGCGATCGCCTTGCTGGCGCGCACGTGGTCCGCCGAACTATTCGGCAGCGTCGCCAGCGCGCTCGAGCCGCCACATGGGTCCCCAGCAAGGGCATTGAAATCCTGTCCATCGCGACCTTCTAGGCAGTTGAGCACATGTTGCAAATGCTGATGGATCGCGGCGACCGATCTCGCCTCGGCGGCTAAGCCGGCGTGCTCGGCGGCGATCCGATAAGGGTCTCTTACCCCGGCCTCAGCGTGGGAAAGACCAGCAAAACCTGCGGTCACCAACACACCCGCTATCGATACTCGCCTGAACCTCGCGCGTGCGTGACGTAATCGTTCCGTCGAATCCGTTGCTATGCTCATGATTTTTCTCCTGTATCTCCCTCGAACAGTTCGCCGAACAGTTCTTTGACCTTGATCTTAGCGCCAGCAAGAGCTTCCCGGCCCATGGGGGTGATTTCATAGATTCGCCGCGCTCGCTTTCCAGACTGCTCCGGTCGGGAAAGCAAATATCCTCTTCGTTCTAGGCCGTGCAGCATCGGGTATAGCGTACCGGCACTGATTTCGTAGCCGTGACGCCGCAGCTCCTCGATGATGCCAAGCCCGAAGATCGGCTCTTCGCCAGCATGATGGAGGATATGCAAACGGATCAAGCCGCCATAGAGATCCTTCTCGCTCATAAGTCGCCCTCGACCGGTGCCTCAGAGGACAATACTCAACAGCCATCCGGTGGCCCCGCACGCCAATACCACTAGCCACGGCGGCAGTTTCCAGAACATCAGGGCAACGAGCGCGAGCAGCGCCAGCCCGAAGTCTGCCGGCCTGAAAATAGCGCTGATCCATACCGGCTGATAGAGCGCGGCGAGCAGCAAGCCGACGACTGCGGCATTCACCCCCGCGAGTGCCGCCTGGGTATGCACGCTGCGGCGCAGTTGCTCCCAGAATGGCAACGCGCCGACTACCAGTAGAAACGGCGGCACGAAGATGGCGAGCAGGCAGATCGCCGCGCCGAACCAGCCGCTTGGCGGGAGATTCATTGAGGCGCCTAGAAAGGCCGCAAAGGTGAAAAGCGGACCCGGGACGGCCTGAGCCGCGCCATAGCCCGCCAAAAAAGTTTCATTCGTGACCCAGCCGCTGGGCACGACCGCCGATTGGAGGAGCGGCAACACCACGTGGCCGCCGCCAAAGACCAGCGATCCGGCGCGGTAGAAGGCGTTGACCATGGCCAGCGTCTGGGTAGGCCAGGTTGCCGCCGCGATCGGTAGACCAGCCAGCAGACCGAAGAACAGGCCCAGCAGCACGATGCCGGCGCGCCGGCTGACTGAGATGGGTAGCGGATCATGGGCCAAATCCCGGGCGGGCTTGAACAACATCAACCCCGCCATGGCCGCCGAAGCGATCACTCCGACTTGCCCCCAGGCATTCGGCCACAGGAGGACGATGCACGCAGCGGCTGCGGCAATGGAAATCCGCGCCGTATCCGTGCACAGCTTGCACGCCATGCCCCACACGGCTTGTGCAACCACTGCGACGGCGACCACTTTCAAGCCGTGCAGCACACCGGGAGGGAAAGCACTACCCCACGTGGACATGCCTAGCGCAAACAGGGTCAGCGCGATCGCCGATGGCAGCGTGAACCCGGCCCAGGCAGCCAACGCGCCGGGGAATCCGGCGCGCGACAGCCCGAGCGCCATGCCAACCTGGCTGCTGGCTGGGCCGGGCAGGAACTGGCACAACGCCACCAGATCGGCATAGCTGCGTTCACTGAGCCAGCGCCGGCGTGTGACAAATTCAGTCCGGAAGTAGCCCAGGTGTGCGATGGGGCCGCCAAAGGACGTCAGTCCCAGGCGCAAAAAGACCAGAAATACTGTCCAGGCCCGCTCATGAGCGCCGGTCTCGATTTCGTTTGCTGACATGCATCGCCCCACCGGGTGGAAACAAGCATGATAATAATCGAAATTCGATATCGAAATACGATTATTGTCCGTCGCCGAAGGACGTGTCAGATAACTTTTGCATATATTCTTATATTCGCTAGAATGTTGGTATGAATAAACGATCCATCAAGGACCTACTGTACGAACAAGTCGCCCGCATCGGCAAGGCCGTCTCGAGTCCGAAGCGACTCGAGCTGCTGGAGTTGCTCGCGCAAGGGGAAAAGACGGTGGAGGTGCTGGCGGGCGAATTGTCTGCTGACATCAGGCTCACCAGCGCCCATCTGAAGGCGCTCAAGGAAGCCCGTCTGGTCGATTCCCGGCGTGATGGCAAGTACGTGGTGTATCGCCTGAGCGGCAAGGACGTCGCCGCGTTGTGGGTGGTCTTGCGGGAAGTGGCCGAGGAGCATCTGCTGGAACTGCGCGCGGCACTGGCGCAGATGGTGGCCGATCCGGGCAGGCTCGCCTCAGTCGGGCGGGAGGCGTTGCTGGAACGGGCACGCCACGGCCAAGTGATCGTCATCGACGTGCGTCCGGCAGCGGAATATCAGGCGGCGCACCTGCCCTTCGCCCGGTCGATGCCGCTGGTCGAGATTGAACAGCGTTTGGCGGAGCTGCCCACCGACAAGGAGATCGTCGCGTACTGCCGCGGCCCGTTCTGCCTGATGTCCGATGAGGCCGTGACGCTGCTGGCGTCCCGGGGATACCGGGTGAGCAAGATGCTGGACGGCGTGAGCGAGTGGCAGGCTGCGGGCCTTCCACTCCAGGTCGCATGCGACGAGTGAACCGGATATCAACGAGAACAGGATCATGTTTTTCAGACAGCTGGCAACCCGGGAATCATCCCTCTCGTACTTCTTCGGCTGCGGTGGTCACGGTAGAGGGGTGGCCGTCGATGTCGTCGCCGGCGACGAAGCCTGGTTCATCGACGAGGCGAAAAAAGCCCATGTCATGATTACCCATGTCATCGACACCCATGTTCACGCGGACCATTATTCCGGCGGGCGGGCACTGGCGCAGACGGTGGGCGCACCGTATTGCCTGCATGAGTCGAACCGGTCGCAGGTGAAGTATGACTTTGCGCCCCTGCGTGATGGCCAGGTGCTCGATATCGGGAACGTCAAGATCACCGTGGTTCACACGCCGGGTCATAGCCCCGACAGTGTTTGCCTGCTGGTGACCGACATGCGGCGCGGCGCGGCGCCCTGGTTCGTGATTACCGGCGACACGCTGTTCGTTGGTGCGACCGGCCGTCCCGATCTGGCCGACCGCGAACGCGAGATGGCCGGTCTGCTGTATGAGAGCCTGCATAGCAGGCTGCTGTCGCTGGCCGATGACATCGAAATCTTTCCCGGCCACCAGGCGGGCAGCGTCTGCGGTGCGGGCCTGTCCGGCAAACCGTCATCGACCCTGGGTTTCGAAAAGCGCTGGAACCCCGCGCTGTCGATGGATAAGGCCACCTTCATCGACCATGTGACCGCGGAAATTCCGCCGCGGCCCGCCGGCATGGACGCGATGGTGCGTTTCAACCTGGGACTGGCGGCCTGACGCATGCACACGGTCCCCGTTCGCCTCGGACTGCGCGAGAACCTCGGTCAGTTCTCGCTGCTGCTGCTCGTCAATGCTTTCGTGGGCGCCATGGTGGGGCAGGAGCGCAGTATTCTGCCCGCCATTGCCGAGCAGGAGTTTCATATCGCGGCCAAGGCTGCGATTCTCTCGTTCATCGTCGTCTTCGGCGTTACGAAGGCGCTGACCAACTATTTCGCCGGACGTCTTTCCGACCGTTTCGGGCGCAAGCAGGTGCTGGTGGCCGGCTGGCTGGTCGCGATCCCGGTGCCGTTCGCGCTGATGTGGGCACCCGACTGGAACTGGGTGGTCGCTGCCAACGTGCTGCTGGGCGTGAGCCAGGGGCTGACGTGGTCCACCACGGTCATCATGAAGATCGATTTGGTCGGGCCCAGACAGCGCGGTCTCGCGATGGGACTGAACGAGTTTTCCGGCTACTTCGCGGTGGCCGGCAGTGCACTGGCCACCGGCTGGATCGCGGCGCACTTCGGGCTCAGGCCTGAGCCTTTTTATCTGGGCGTCGTCTACGTGGCGGCCGGACTCCTGCTGTCCCTGCTCGTCGTTCGTGAAACCCGTGGGCACGTGACGCAGGAGCTGCGGGCGCATGCCTCGGCAGCGGCGAGCGAAACTGCCCTCACGCAAGTCGAGATCTTCCGCCGCACCTCGCTCACCGACCGCAATCTGTCCAGCGTGAGCCAGGCAGGCCTGGTCAACAATTTGAACGACGGCATGGCGTGGGGACTGTTTCCACTGGTCTTTGCCGCAGCGGGCATGACACTGTCGCAAATTGGCGTGCTGGCCGCGATCTATCCGGCGGTCTGGGGTATCACGCAGATTTTCACCGGCGCGCTGTCCGACCGGATTGGCCGCAAATGGCTGATCGTGTGCGGGATGTGGCTCCAGGCCATCGGTATTGCCGTCACTGTGCTAACGGGGCATTTCGCTGCCTTCGCGCTCGGCGCCGTGTTGCTCGGCATCGGAACCGCGATGGTGTATCCGACGCTGCTGGCCGCCATCGGCGATGTGGCCCACCCCGCGTGGCGCGCGTCCGCGGTAGGCGTCTACCGGCTCTGGCGTGACCTCGGCTATGCGGTCGGGGCGCTGCTGGCCGGCCTCACCGCCGACCTGTTCGGCCTGGCTGCAGCGATGTGGCTGGTCGCGGGACTGACCTTCGCGTCCGGCGTCATCGCGGCGGTGCGGATGAGTGAGACCCGATGGCTGGGGAGTGCCGTGAAATGATCGGCATGTCTCATGAACGACCACCTGCACAAGAGGCGACGTTCATGCAAGTATCCCGCGCGACGTCATCGGTTTTCAGGCAGAGCATCGCGCACGCCCCCGGATCAAGGCAGTGTGCCTGCTGGTCGCATTTGCCGGCATCGGTACTACATTGGCCGCGTTCGCCGACAGGGGGAGAGCCTGCGATTCAACG
>JAGXBI010000251.1 GCA_018971155.1 Burkholderiales bacterium | reverse complement strand
CCCGCACCAACGGTCCCAGGCGCGGCGCGATGAGCGCGGTGCCATGCTGGCTGGTCAAGGACGCCACGATGGTCTGCAAGTCGCTGGCGAATTCCCGTGCGTCGGCATAGGCCGGCGCCGGGCCGACCGCCACGCGCGGCGTCTGGTAGCCGAGCAGCTCGTGAGCCGTCGCGGCCAGGCGCGCGTAGATGCCGATAAGCGCGCGCCGATATGGCTCGTCGGCGCGATGCGGCGAATCGTCGGGCGAGCGCTCGGCGAGGGTTTTGAGGGCGTCGCTGGCGCCGGCCAGCAAGTTCGATACCGACAGTTCGGCGCCCAGCGCATGAACCTGATCCAGGTAGTAATTGAAAATTTCAGTGGCCTGCCGCGTGATGGCCAATTGCAGGGTCGGCGCGGTCACGTTCGGGTTGCCGTCACGGTCGCCGCCGATCCAGCTGCCCATTTGCAGGAACGGTGCCAGGGTCGAGGCCGGGATATCGGGGGCGGACTGCTTGAGCAGTTCCTCGACATCGCCGTACAGTGCCGGGATTTCGCTCAGGAAGGTCGTGCGGTAGTAGGAGAGCGCATTTTCGATTTCGTCGGCCACGGTCAGGCGCGCGCCGCGCAGCATGCGGGTTTGCCACAGCGAGGTGACCTTGGCGCGCATCAGGCTGAGGTTGTGCGAGCGCTCGCGCGTGGTGAGCGGCTGATCGAGCTCCGCCAGCAGCCGCGCGATATCGCGCTCCGCATCGAGGATGCTCTTGCGCTGCACCTCGGTCGGGTGCGCGGTCAGGACCGGGACGATCAGCGCGCTGGCGAAAAACGCCTGCAGCGCCTGATTGCCTCCGGGCCGGCTGGCGCTCCAGGTGGCCAGCGCGTGCGCCAGGCTGCCGGCTTGCGGGCGGGAGCCCGCCAGCGCGTGGACGCGGCGTCGTCGGTTGTGATGGCGATCTTCGGCGATGTTGGCCAGGTGCGAAAAATAGCTGAAGGCGCGCACCACCGCCATGGTTTGTTCCGGCGTCAGGCCGTTGAGAATCGCGTCGAGCGCCTCGGCGGCTGCCCGATCGTCTTCGCGATGAAAGCGCACGGCCTTCTGGCGAATCCTCTCGACCAGTTCGAAAATTGCATCGCCCTGCTGCTCGCGTAGCACGTCGCCAAGCAAGCGCCCGAGCAAACGGATGTCTTCCTTGAGCGGGGCGTCCTTGTCTTCGCGTGTGCGCCGCGTCGCGCGCTGTTTCGTGTCTCCTGCCGGTGCGCTGCTGTCCATGCTGTTTCCTTGGTGATGCGTGATACCATTTTCTCTTATAAGAAATTGCAGAACGATTTTGACCGTTCGACGCCGCAGCCCGAAATTGCCGGCGCCTACGGCGCCCGGCCCGTCACGAGTGCGGCCCGATCGAGCAACAACTTCCTGATACCCACGCGATGTCGATGAATTTCTCCGCTGCCCCTCAAACCCTTGTCATTGCCTCACGCGAAAGCCGCCTGGCGATGTGGCAAGCCGAGCACGTACGTTCCACGCTGCAAAAATTATATCCGGATTGTGAAATCACAATTCTCGGCATGACCACGCGTGGCGACCAGATTCTCGATCGGACGCTGGCCAAGGTCGGTGGCAAGGGACTTTTCGTCAAGGAGCTCGAAGTCGCATTGACGGACGGACGGGCCGATCTGGCGGTGCATTCGCTCAAGGATGTGCCGATGCAATTGCCCGAGGGATTTTGTCTGGGTGCGATTCTTGCGCGCGAGGATCCGTGCGATGCGCTGGTCTCGCCGCGCTATGCGGCATTGGCTGAACTGCCGCCCGGCGCGGTGGTCGGCACCTCCAGCCTGCGCCGCGAGATGAGCCTGCGCGCGCGCTTCCCGCACTTGCAGGTCAAGCCGCTGCGCGGCAATCTGGACACGCGCCTGGGCAAGCTCGATCGCGGCGACTATGACGCCATCATTCTGGCGGCTGCCGGGCTCAAGCGGCTCGGTCTGGGCGAGCGCATTCGCGCGATACTGTCGCCCGAGGACAGCCTGCCGGCGGCCGGGCAGGGCGCGCTGGGCATCGAAATCCGCAG
The DNA here is from genome assembly GCA_018971155.1 of Burkholderiales bacterium. Classification (GTDB taxonomy): domain Bacteria; phylum Pseudomonadota; class Gammaproteobacteria; order Burkholderiales; family Burkholderiaceae; genus Pandoraea. The sequence continues at coordinate 3,498 of JAGXBI010000251.1, read as the reverse complement.
TGACCGGCCCGCATTGCGGCAGTGGCTGGCGCCGTTGCACGACGAGCCAACGGCGATGGAGGTCAGCGCTGAGCGGGCCGTCTCGCGTGCGCTCGGCGGCAGTTGCCAAATTCCGCTCGCGGCGTTTGCCTGCCGCGATGACGAACAATCCCTGCATTTGCGCGCTTTCGTGGCTGCTGTCGATGGCAGCAGGACGCTGCGGGCGCAGGCCGTTGCGCCCGTGTCGGATATCGCGGATGCCGAAGCGCTCGGCCAGCGCGTTGCGCAGCGTCTGATCGACGACGGCGCGCTGGCGCTGGTGCAGCAAGCCGGCGGCGCGATGTGAGCGTTGCGCCAATACGCCCGCCGCTCGATGAGCACAGCCCGGTGGCGGTGCTCACCCGGCCGGCCGGGCAATCGACATGGTTGGCCGGGCAATTGCCGGCATGCGGCATCGAGCCGCTCGAATTCCCGCTTCTCGAGATTCTGCCGGCGCTGGACGATACACCGCTGCGCGCCGCGCTGGCTGAACTGACGCAATATGCATTGGTCTGTTTTGTGTCGCCCAATGCGGTGCGGCATGCGCTCGAGAAGTTGCCGGGCCCGTGGCCGGAGCACCTGGCTGCGGCTGTCGTCGGCCCGGGAAGCGCCACGGCCTTGGCCGATTTCGGCATTACCGCCTCCGACGTGGAAGTCTTCCAGCCGCCGGCGGGGCCGAATGCGCGGTTCGATTCGGACGCGCTGCTCGCGGTGTTGCCGCTCGCGCGGCTCGCTGGACGGCGCGTGTTGCTGGTGCGCGGCGACGGCGGTCGCGATTTGCTGCTCGACCGGTTGCGTGAAGCGGGAGCCCTGGTCGACGTCGTCAGCGCCTATATCAGGCAACGTCCAACGCCGCCGGCCTCGCTCTGGCGCTCGCTCGACACGCTGCTTGCCAGCGGCCGTCCGATCTCGCTGACGCTGACCAGCTCCGAGGCCGTGGGCAATTTGGACGTGCTGGCGCGAGCGCATTTCGACACTGTCGGACTGGCCCGTTTGCATCGGATTGATTGCTTCACGTCGCACGAGCGCATCGCAAAAACCGCACGGGCCGCCGGGTTTGGTAGGATTACGCTGTGCGGCGCCGGCGATCGGAATCTCCTGCAGGCGCTAAAATCATGGGCGAACCCCTACCTTGCAAAGCATGCCGACCGATAATCAAGCTTCCAATTCGACCCAGGCCGCGCCTGCCGCTGCCCCTTCATCCCCGTCCTTCGGCGGCGCTCCGGCGCCCAGGCGGCGCGGTGCCGGCATGCTGCCGTGGTTGCTGCTCGTGCTCGTCGTGGCGGGGGCTGGGGCGGGGGGCTGGTCGCTGAACCAGAAGATCGGCCGGGTCGAACAGGCGATGGCCAAGCGCCAGCAAGTCGCCGACTCGGATATCTTGCAGGCCAAACTAAAGACCGAGCAGGCGCTCGACACGCTGCGTGATGTGCAGAGCCGGCTGACCGCGCTCGACACCCGGGTGGCCAATGACAGCGGCCAGCAGGCCGCGCTGCAGCAGCTTTACCAGGATTTGTCGCGCAATCGCGACGCATGGGTGCTGGCCGAAACCGAACAGATCGTTTCGAGCGCGAATCAGCAACTGCAGCTGACCGGCGATGTGCACGGCGCGTTGCTGGCGCTCGAGGGGGCCGATGCCCGCCTGGCTGGCACCGGCACCGCACTGGCCACGGTGCGCGCGGCGCTCGAGAAAGACATCGCGCGCCTGAAGTCGGTGTCCGCACAGGACATTCCCCAACTGGCGGGCAAGCTCGATCAGGCCATCGCGCAGATCGACAGTCTGCCGCTGCAGGCCGAATACGTGGCTCCGGCCGGCAATGCCGGGCCGGTTCAGGCGCCTGCGGCGACATTGAGCCAGTGGCGCCTGTGGTGGCATCAACTGGTCGACCAACTGGGCGCGAGTCTCAAGCAATTGATTCAGGTCCGCCGTCTGGACCAGCCCGACGAGATGCTGGTCTCGCCATCGCAGGGCGCCTGGCTGCGCGCCAACCTCAAATTGCGCCTGCTCAATGCGCGCCTGGCATTGCTGGCGCGCAATCAGAAGGACTTGCATGCCAACTTGCGCATGGCGCAAACTGCTCTGGGTAAATATTTCGACATGAAGTCGGAGCGCACGCAAGCGGTGCAGGCCCTGCTCACGCAGGTCGATAGCGGGGCCAATGCGGTCGAGTTGCCGACCTTGGCGGGCAGCCTGAGCGCCATCGCCCAAGTCAAAATCAAGAACTGAGCGGGAGCGGCATGCGAGGACTGTTCTGGTTAATCATCTTATTTGCCGTCGCGGCAGGCGTCGCGATCCTGGCGACGTTCAATCACGGGCAGGTGGTGCTGCTGGTGCCGCCGTACCGGGTCGACCTTTCGCTCAACCTGTTCGTGCTGGCGCTGGCGCTGCTTTTCCTGGCGCTGTACGTGGTGATCCGTCTGCTGCGCAATCTGTGGAAAATGCCGGACCGTGTGGCCGCGTATCGCGACCGCCAGCGCAGCCGCAAAGCCAATATCGCGTTGCGCAACGCGATGGCATATCTTTTCGCCGGGCGCTTCACGCGGGCTGAGAAAGCCGCGCGCGAGGCTGCTGCGCAGCAGGATAACCGTGGTGTTGCATCGCTCATCGGCGCACGGGCCGCGCATCGGATGCGCGAGTTCGAGCGCCGCGATACCTGGCTGGCCGATGCGCAGGGGGCCGATCTCGAAGAGGCGCGTCTGCTGTCGACCGCGGAATTGCGGGTCGATGCGCGCGATGCCGAAGGCGCCTTGCAAGCCTTGGCGGAGATGCGCTCGCAGGGCGCGCGGCGTATCCCGGCCCAATTGGTGGCGCTGCGCGCTCACCAGCATCTCAAGCACTGGAAGGAAGTGCTCGCGCTGCTCAAGGTTCTCGACAAGCGCGAGGCTCTGCATCCGGCGCTCGCGGCCAAGCTGAAGCAGACCGCCAGCGACGGGCTGTTGCGCGATCATCGCCATGATGCCGACGCATTGCTGGCCTGCTGGAAAGGATTGCCTGTCGAAGCCCGTCAGTCGTCTCGCACGGCTGATCTGGCTGCCGAACTGCTGATCGGGCTGGACCGCTCGCGCGAGGCGCGCGAGATCGTCGAGGCGGCGCTGGCCGAGCATTGGGATGCGCGCCTGCTGCGGCGTTATGCCGATTGCGCGGGCAGCGATGCCTTGCCGCTGATCCAGCAAGCCGAGCAGTGGCGGGATCGTCATCCGAATGACCCTGACCTGCTGTTTGCGCTGGGCAAGCTGTGCCAGCATCAGCGTCTGTGGGGCAAAGCCCAGACCTTCCTGGAAGCCGGCCTGCGCCACGCACAGGACGACGCGCTGCGTGCCAGATTGCACCTCGCGTTGGCGCATTTGTTCGAAGGGCTCGAGCAAAGCGAGGCTGCGGCTCGCCACTATCGGGCCGCGGCTCAGGTGTAGCAACCGCGCCGCCCGCGTTAAAAACAGCCGGCCGGGCATGACCCCGGCCTTTTTGTTGCGCTTGTGATAGCG
>JAGXBI010000250.1 GCA_018971155.1 Burkholderiales bacterium | reverse complement strand
GCGGCCAGCATGTCGCGAATCGCCTGCACGCGCGGGGCGAGCTTGCCGTCGGGGGCGCCGACGATCAGCCGATTGTCGGCTACGTGCCGGATCACGCCGGGCATCTCGGCGATGGCCGCGAGATGCACCACGCAGCCGAGGACCTGTTGGGGCGGTATCGCGCGCGAGATGGCGCCGGCCGGATCGACCGATTCCAGCCGCATCGATGGCGGCGCGCCCGTCAGGCGATGGAAAAACCACCAGGGAATGCCATTCATCGCCGACAGCACCGTGGTGTCCGGCCCGAGCAGCGGTTCGATGTCGCGGGCGACCGCCGGCAGTGCGGTGGTCTTGACCGCCACGATGACCAGATCCTGCACACCCAGCTCGGCCGGGCGCTCGGACGCTTCGATCGGCAGCACCGTGCTCCGCCGTTGCCCGGTGGCGTCGGTATCGATCAGCGTCAAGCCCTCGCGGCGCAGCGCCTCGAGCGTTGCGCCGCGAGCGACGGCGCGCACCGGATTGCCTGCCTTGACGAGTTTGGCCGCCATCAGGCCGCCGATGGCGCCGAGGCCGTATACGCAGATTTTCATGAGTGTCCTGTCGGGTTGGCGTTACCGTGACACGGCATCGCGTTGCTATTGTCGATAGGATGCGTCGAGGCGGTCGACCTGCCGCTGCAGTGCGGCGAATACGTCGGCGCCTGCGCCATAGCGCGGGTCGAACTGCAGTGAGTCGGCGCTCGCCCGACGCTGGATCGATTCGGCGATGGGGATGGTCGGCCCCAGCGCGGCGCCAGCCATCTGGATTTCGCAGGCGCGCTGCAGCGTCCACAAATAGGCGAAGGCCTGCGGGACCGTCGTGCCCCACGACAACAGCCCGTGGTTGCGCAGGATGACGGCTTGCGCGGTGCCGATCGAGCGTACTACGCGCGGCCCTTCCTCGGCGTGCACGGTAATGCCCTCGAAGTCGTGATAGGCCAGGCGGCCGTACAACTGCGCGGAATAGAAATTGTCCATCGACAGGCCGGCAGCGCTGCAGGCCACCGCGCAGCCGGCAGTGGTATGCGTGTGCATCACGCAGTGCGCGTCGGCAATGCCGGCGTGGATTGCCGAGTGCAGCGTGAAGCCGGCCGGATTGACCGGCCAGTCGGCGGCGCCCACGATATTGCCCTGCAGGTCGATCTTCACCAGATTGGATGCCGTGACTTCGCTGTAATGCAGGCCGAACGGATTGATCAGGAAGTGGCGTTGTGGGCCCGGTATGCGCACGGTGATGTGGTTGTAGATCAGCTCGGTCCAGCCCAGCATCGCGAAGATGCGGTAGCACGCGGCCAGCTCGATGCGCAGGGCCGATTCGCTGAGATCCTGGCGGGGTGAAGTCATATCGTTGATCCTGACGGAACGTGCGAGGGTGGTGGAAGCGATGCTAATCCTGCTGCGCATCGGCGATCAAGCTGCTTACGCGTTGCTCGTCGCCTATGGCGTGAGCCATCAGCAGCGCCAGCTTGACCAGGAACAGCTCGCGCTGCTCCGGCGCGGTGGCGTCGATGGCCAGCGCCAGCGTGTCGTAAATATTCTCCAGTCCGGCGGTACTCGGGTTCATGCGTGAGGCTCCTGGTTCAAGCGGGTCGTGGCGGCGCCGAGCGCCTGGCGCAGGCGCGCCGCGGTGAGGGTACGCCAGCGTGCGCAGACATGGTGATCGGGACGCAGCAAATACGCGGTGCCGGGCGCGGCGCCGTATTTGGCGTGCAGATGCGCGGCGGCGTCGCGCAGCGTTTCGTCGGCACCCGGCACTGCCTGGTCGCCGGCCGCCACGGCAAGCACGCGCAGCGGCACGCCACGCGCGCGCCACGCTTCGACCTCGGCGGCGCATGCCGCATCGAGCGCGCTGCCGTCGCTGAACCACAGCAAATGGAACGCCGCGCCCAGGTGATCGTAGAGAAAGTCATCCGCACCGAGGCGGGCGTTGGGCAGCGGCGCGCCATCGACCGGGCCGGCGTGCATCGCGGCGTTGTCGTCATCCCGGCTGTTGAGTGGCGAATGCAGATAGTCGTGCGCGCGCGACGTGCGCCAGTGAAACAGCGGACGCACGAATTCGTGGCGCAGCGACAATGCCAGCGTCGCGTCGCGCAGCAGGCGAAATCCATGCGAAGGCGGTGTCATGAAGCGGGTGCTCTTGCCGGCTTCGGCGATGATCTCCCGCGCCGCGCCGACGCGATCCGCGGAATAGGCGGCCAGCAAGGTGGCCGGCGCCCAGCCCTTGACGACCCCGGCCAGTTTCCAGGCCAGATCGAGTGCATCCTGAAAGCCCGTATTGGCGCCGCGCACGCCGAAAATCGGCAACAGGTGCGCGGCGTCACCGACAAACGCGACGCGGTTGTGCACGAACTCGGGCAAGGTCATGGCGCGGGCCGAATACACCGAACACCAGTCGAGCTGCCAGGGCGTGCCGGCGCGGCCGATCATCGCCAGTTGGGCGTCGATGCGCTGCTTGAGCGCTTCGGGGCGCAGCGCGTCTTCGGGGCTTTCGCCGGCGGGCAGTTGATAGTCGATGCGCCAGATATTGTCCGGCTCGCGGTGCATCAGTACGGTATTGCCCGGATTCCAGTCGGGCGCGAAGAACGCCAGGCGCTCGGTCGGCAGGTCGAGATCGATCAGGATGTCGGCGATCACGAAACGCCCTTCATAGCTGTCGCCGACCAGGCGCAGATTCATCGCCTGACGAATGGTCGAGCGCGCGCCATCGGCGGCGACCAGCCAGTCGCTGCGATGCGTGTAGGGACCCTCCGGCGTATCGACCTGCAGGGTGACGCCGCGCTCGTCCTGGCTGAGCGATTCGACCCGATTGCCCCAGCGCAATTCGATCAGCGGCTCCTGGGCGATGGCCTCGACCAGGTACCCCTCCAGGATGTTCTGCTGCAGATTGATGAGCGGTCCGAAGCGATCGTCGTCGTCGCTGGGTGCCTCCATGCGAAACACCCGCTGGCCGCGATAGAACGAGTTGCCGCTGCGCCACGGCAGCCCCTTGGCAAGCACCCGGTCGGCAACGCCGACCTGTTGCAGCACCTCCAGCGAGCGGCGCGTGAAGACGATCTCACGACTGCCCTCCGAGACTTGCTGCTCGGCTTGCAGCACCACGGTGCGAACCCCATGCCGGGCTAGCAGCAAAGCCGTGGACAGGCCGATCGGGCCGCCGCCGACAATGGTCACGGGCGTTGAAGGCTCTGTGCTCCCGGCGCGTGGCGGTCGGGCGTATGGATGAACCTGATACTGGTAATACAGCGAGCTGCGCGGTTGGATATCGGGCTGATGCATGGTTTGGGCAGGCGATGAAGGGGCATGGCCGGCTGAGCGGTGGGCACTTGCCGGCCATGCCGATTTAGTTGCGTTAGCAACGATATTAATGTGATATGGTTGCGTTAGCAACTAAATTTGGCCGAACTCAGGGAAACCACTTAATGCAACCCAAGCAACGAAGTCTCGAAGCGTTTCTGACTTACAAGATGCACCGGCTGATGAAGCAGCACGACCGGCGCATGGGGGCGCGCTACACGGAGCTATCCGGCCTGTCGCTGAGCGAGGGGCGCGCGCTGGTGACGATTGGCTCGGCGGGTTCGTTATCGATTCAGGAATTGGCGCGCCGTGCCAACCTGGACAAAAGCCAGGCCAGTCGCGGCGCCGAAGGGCTGGTGCAGCGCGGCCTGGTGGCGCGGGTGCCGGACGAGCACGACGGTCGCGCCGTCAAGGTCACGCTGACGCCGGCCGGCAAGGCCGCCTACAGGCATGCATTCGCCGAGGCCCGCGCTTACTACGAGGGGTTGTTCGCGTGTTTGAGCGAAGACGAGCACGACACGTTTGATCGGCTGCTCGACAAGTTGCTGGTGCAGTCGGAGCGTTTAGGGTGAGGCAAGAGTCTTGATTCGATGCGGCCGTGCAAGAGGGACGTTTGATTGATATCGAAACTGATGGGTCGACGGAGTCGGCGGTGAGCGCTACAGGTTTTGTGTTAATTAATTATTACGATAATCATTAAGAATTTCTAATTATAAGAAAATAACAAATAAATAAAACGCCTGAACCTTGCGGAGCGGGGGCACTTTCTCGTATGATCCGGTCATCAGAAATGTGGGAGTTTTCTGAGGTTTTTTGTTAGGGCTCAAAGAAAATTTCTTGAGCGGGGAAAGTTTAGGCCGGGGTTGTAAATATGAATCAGTCAGGGGCGGCAACAGATTTCAGCGACGATACGATTGACCTCATGCAGCTACTTTCGCGCCTATGGCGAAGGCGACTGCTTGTGATAGTTTTGTCTGTCATTTTTGCTGCAGCAGTATTTGCATTGATTTTTATAAAGAAATGCCAGTATCAAAGCAGTGGCTTTCTGCAATTGCCGATGCAGTTGACGGAATATAACGCCGCAAAAGCCGCGCTTGTCGACAACAGGACTTTTCAGCGTTTCCTGGTGGCCAATAAGCTCGAGCACGACCGCGACGCGGTTTATTTGAGCAACGAGTTGAGTGAACAATTTCTGCAAAAAAATGCGTCAGCGATTTTCCCGTATTCCAAGGACGACTTGCGGTACCTGAACGGTATCAAGACGCCCCTGGATCCCAACCTGCTGGGCTTTTCGATTTCGTTGACCAGCGAGTTGCCGGCGAGCGCACAGGCGCGAGTCAAGATCCTGGGCGATTTCATCAAAGATACGCTGCTGCAGCAGACCCTCATGAGCACGGTGCGCGACAAGGCCGGCGCCGCGCTGCAGCGCAAGCAGGAAATCGATAACCAACTGATCCAGCAAAAACTGAAGCTCTCGGTGGCGCTGGAGAAACAAAAAGCACTTCAGCAAATCGCCGCGCAATATCCGCAGGCATCCAAGGGCGATGCCAGGCAACTGCTGTCCAACGCCGCCGACGGTGCCCGCTATTTGTCGCCGGTGGTGCAACTCGTGGGCGTGGCCTCGGGCATTGCCGACATCAAGGCGCGCATTCACACGCTGGAGCGGGATGCGGCGCAAAATGCCTTGAGCTATGCGTTTTATGCGCGGGTCGAGGCGATCAGCCGGCAGCCGCTGACTGGTGCCGCGATGCTGGCTGCCTTTCTGGCCGATCAAAAGGACACATTCAAAACGCAGGATCTGACCAACGATCAGGTTCGCGAGGTTTTTAACGATATTTCGCTGACGGCCGATCGGATGAAGGCCATGTATTTGCAGAAGGCCCGTTTTATTTCCGGCCCGACGCTGCCGGATCATCGCTCCGGACCGGGCATGCCGGTACTGCTTGTGCTGTCCCTGATGCTCGGCGGCGCGGCAGCGTGCGTGGTGGTGCTGCTGCTCGATGCGTTGATGCAATCGGCCGAATACAATGCGCCGGCCCGGCATCTGACCCGGGTCGCGGCCTGAATTCCTTCCTGCGCCCGGCAATCTGCCGGGCGCGCCCGGGCCTGCTCCGACGCGAGCGGCGAACCCCCTGATTTTCCCGCTTCCGCAAGGTTGTCGCCGATAGGCTGCTGAGTGCCTGAACCGCGCCCTGCTCTGGTCTGCGGATGGCTGCATGCGCCGCGCCGGCACGCGGATAGCGGCGATCCGTTATATGCTGTCGGGG
>JAGXBI010000249.1 GCA_018971155.1 Burkholderiales bacterium | reverse complement strand
CAGAAGGTCACGTAGCGGCCCGGCTTGAGCACGAAGCGCGCGGTCACCGTTTCGTGGGGATTCAAATCTTCGACGCCGACCATCTTGGTCAGTTTGTCCTCGTCGACCTGCTGCGTCTTGGCATCATAGGGCAGGGCGTTCGGGCTGCCTTTCCAGGGCTCGATCATGAACTCGTGCTTCATATCGGACGATAGATTCTCGATGGTGAATTCCACCGGCCCGGCCGGCACCGCGTTGCGGCTGAGGGTGAGCGACATCGTGCCGTTAGTCTGGTTGGCGAGCTTGACGGTGACCGACGGCGGCTCGGCGGCGAGCGCCGCGACACCGGCAAGCGCCAGTGCGAGGGCGATCAGGGGACGACACATCGTGGATGGGCGACGCATGGCAAACCTCTGCATAAAAGATTGAAGGAAGCGCCTCGTCGGCCTGGCGTGCGTGCTCGACGCCGCCCACGCCCGATGCGCGTCACGCGCGCTTATTGGCTTTGTACGCGAATGACGAGGCCAGCGTAGTCGCGCAGACTTAGCGCCGACTTAGTCTGCGGGTATTACCTAGGTCGCCATTGTTGCGTTTTGTGTGCGCACTAATTGATGCGAAATGCGCATTATTGCTTGGAATGAAATTATCCGTTGGGTCGGCGGCTGTTTTCTTCATTGAGCGGCGCGATGGACCGGTCCCGGCGGCGACAAGGCAAACCCACCGCTCGCGGTGGGTTTTTGATGAGGATGCCGACGCTTATTTTTCGTCGGGATGATTGAGCGGAAACCAGCGCGGCACCATCGAGGCGAGCACGCCGTCCTTGAGCACGAAGTGATGAAAAATTGCCGCCAGCGCGTGCAATCCGGCAAGCCACATGATCGTGTCGCCTAGCCAGCCATGCAGTTCGGAAATGGCTTCGCCGAGATCATGCGATGGGCCGATACGAGGGGCGATCTGCACGTCGCCGAGCAGCGTCAGCGAATGCCCTTCGAGCCATGTGCCTGTGATGGCGCTCAGCGGCAGCGCAAACAACAGCAGATAAAGGACCCATTGCACGGCTTTGGCCGCCAGTCCCATCCAGCGCGACACCTCGGGCGGGTCGGGCTGCTTGTCGATCGAGCGCCACAACACGCGCACGATGACCAGGGCGAGCACGCACAGGCCCAAGGTCTCGTGCAGTTGCCGGCCGCCATCGCGCGCCGCAGAATAAATGCGCTCCTCGGACCCGCCCGGGCCGTAGAGAAAAGCGATCAACACCAATATCGCGGTGGCCCAGTGAAAGAACTGCGCGACAGAGCCGTAGCGTGTGAGCGTGCGGTGTGCCATAGTTTCTCCTCATGTGTCGAAAGCAGTCGGATTTTCGTACATGCCGACGTTATTCTGGCGCATCTCTTGCCATCGCGTTTGATTGTCATCAAACGGTGTTGTCATTGGCAGGCGTAGCTGGTGCCCGGGCGGATCGCTGATATACTTCAACGAAGCAGTAAAATTTCCGGGAGCATTGCGTAGCTATCCATTGTTTCACCGCAGCTCGATCGACGTTACCGGAAGCGAGACGGAAATCCGTCCGACGCCTGAGCGCCGCCACACGACAAGAGACCAGAGCCGTACGGAGGGGCCAGCAACCGAACATTCGGTCAGGCTCAACCGTTTGATTAATCCATCAATCGATTTGGGCTTCAAAACATGAAAAATTCTCTCGTTCGTCATGCCGCAGTGCCCGCCCTTTTGACGCTGGCTTTTCTGACAACCTCCGCGTGGGCGCAAACGCCGTCCGCGGCCAAAGCGCCCGAGTCGCGCGCCGCCGAGTATGCGCAAAACCATGCGAGAAACCATGAAGCGTATGTCGACAGACGTATCAACCACCTGTACAGCCAACTCAAGATTACGATCGAGCAGGCGCCGCAGTGGTCGGCCTTTGCTCAAACGATGCGCGACAATGCGAAGCGCATCGACGACGCATTCAAGGCGCGTGCCGAAAAATTGCCGACCATGAACGCCGAGGATTCCCTGACGTCCTACGCCGAGCTGGCGCAAATGCATGCCGAAAACATGCAGAAGCTGTCCGCTTCATTCAACGCGCTGTATGCGACGATGTCCGATCAGCAGAAAGAGATCGCCGACAAGTTGTTCCGCAAGCCGTACCGCCATCGCCGCGACGAAAATCGTCGTGAACGCGGTGCGCGCAAACCGGCGATGGCGCCCAAGCAATAAGGCTGCCGGAGGTACGATGCGCACGCCGGCCCATGTCGCGTGCGCGTGGCAAAAAGCAAACCCCGTCGACTTTTCGGCGGGGTTTGTTGTTTCTGGCGCCGTCTGCCAGTGGCGCGGCGGCACGGCAGGATAATCGATTCGCCACTTCGTCAATACATGCTGGCCCGGTCCAGTTGCGCGATATCCTCGGCGGCTAGCTTCAGCTCGATCGCCTCGCCCAGCGCCGCGAGCTGCTCGAGCGAGGTGGCGCTGGCGATCGGGGCGGTGATACTGGGGCGGGCCATTTCCCAGGCAAGCGTCACCGCCGTGGGCATGCTGTCGTGCCGCGCGGCGACGTCGTCGAGCGCGGCCAGAATGCGCATCCCGCGCGCATCGAGGTAATGGCCGACGCGCTCGCCGCGCGTGCTCTTCTTCAAGTCGTCGCGCGTGCGATATTTGCCGCTCAGAAAGCCGCTGGCCAGCGCATAGTAATTCATCACCCCCAGCTTGAGCGCGACAGCGGTCGGTTCGACATCGCGTTCGTAGGTCGCCCGATCGTACAGGTTGTACTCGGGTTGAACCACCTGATAGGCGGGCAGGCGATAGCGCCTGGCGATTTCGGCGGCTTCGTGCAGGCGCGCGCCGCTGTAGTTCGAGGCGCCGATGATGCGCACCTTGCCGGCTTCGAGCAGCCGTTGGTAGGCATCGAGCGTTTCCTCCAGCCGTGCGGTGTCGGGCAGGTCGTAGTGCGAAAAATAGAGATCGATATAGTCGGTCTGCAGGCGCCGCAGCGAATCGTCGACCGCCTGCAGGATATTCTCGCGCGACAATCCGGGCCGGGCCGCGTGCCGCCCGACCTTGGTGGCGATCACGACGTCGGCGCGCTTGCCGGTGCGTGCCAGCCATTTGCCGATGATGGTCTCGGACTCGCCGCCGTGGTTACCCGGCACCCATGCCGAATACACGTCGGCCGTATCGATGAAATTGATGCCGTGATCGGCCAGCGCATCGAGCAGCGAGAACGAGGTTGCTTCGTCGGCTGTCCAGCCGAATACGTTACCGCCGAAGGCCAGCGGCGAGACCTGAATTTCCGATGTGCCGAGGGTTCGCAATATCATGGCCGGGCTCCTTTGATCAGTCGGTATGTCGAGTCATGTTACGCCAGAGCGCGCGGCTCGTGCAGCCCCTGCGCCAGGCCAGGCCCGGACGCGCTACCATAGCCGCAGGCGCGGGCTGTCGGACCAGATCGCCTGCCCCGCGCCGCGTGCCAATCTCAACAAGGAATGCCAATGAACGAGCTGCCGCGCCTGATGCCCACCCAAGTCTCCCAGGAAACATTCGGGGGCGTGACCTACCATATCGACGGCGAATTAGTGCCGGTACTGTCGGTCGATGTATCGCAAAAGGAAGTCTATTTCGAGCACCACATCCTGCTCTGGAAGCACCCCAGCGTCAAAATCGGCCTGCGCGCGATGCGCGGCGCGCTCAAGCGCATGATGGCCGGCATGCAGGTATTCGTTACCGAGGCGAGCGGGCAGGGCATCATCGCCTTCAGCCGCGACGGCGCTGGGCACATCGTGCCGCTGCACTTGCGCAAAGGAGAAGAGATTCACGTCCGGGAGCACCAGTTTCTGGCTGCCACGAGCGACATCGAATATACCTTCGAGCGCGTGCGTGGCGTCTCCAACATGCTGTTCGGGCAAAGCGGCTTCTTTATCGACAAGTTCCGCGGGGCAGCCGGCGAGGGCGTACTGTGGCTGCATGGCTACGGCAACGTGTTCGAAAAGGTGCTGGCACCCGGAGAATCGATCGATATCGAGCCGGGCGGCTGGCTCTACAAGGACGCCGGCGTGCAGATGGAAACCCGGGTCGACCGCCTGAGCAGCGGTCTGTTCGGGGCCAACGTGAACTTCATCGTCAATCGGTTCACCGGCCCCGGCCGGGTCGGCATCCAGTCGATGTATCTGCATATGCCGACGGCCGAATGAGCGGCCTGGCGGCGCGGCTGCGCCGCCACCGCGCCGATATGCCTGGCGCTAGCCTGCGCGGCGCTGGCGCACCGCTTCGGCCAGCGTGGCCAGCACCGGCTCGGTCTGGCTCCATGCCAGGCAGGCATCGGTGATCGATACGCCGCGCCGCAGCGGCACGCCCGGCTTGAGGTCCTGGCGGCCTTCTTCCAGGTGGCTTTCGATCATCACGCCCATGATGCGGCGCTCCCCGCCGGCCAATTGGCCGGCGATATCCCGCGCCACGTCGACCTGGCGCAGGTGAGACTTGTTGGAGTTGGCGTGCGAGCAGTCGATCATCACCTGCTCGCGCAGGCCCAGCGCGCGCAGCGCCGCGCAGCTTGCCTCGACCGATGCGCTGTCGTAGTTCGGGCCATGCTTGCCGCCGCGCAGGATCACGTGCGCGGCATCGTTGCCGCGCGTCTCGAAGATTGCCGCCATGCCCATCTTCGTCATGCCCATGAAGGCGTGGCTCGCGCGTGCGGCAACGATCGCATCGGCGGCGACCTGCACGCCGCCATCGGTGCCGTTCTTGAAGCCGATCGGGCAGCTCAGCCCCGAGGCCAGTTGGCGATGGCTCTGGCTTTCCGTGGTGCGTGCGCCGATCGCACCCCAGGCGATCAGGTCGGCGATGTATTGCGGGCTCAACAGATCGAGAAATTCGGTCGCGGTGGGCAGGCCCAGGCCATTGATCTCGAGCAGCAGTTCGCGCGCCCGGCGCAGTCCTTCATTGATGCGAAAGCTCCCGTCCAGCCGTGGGTCGTTGATATAACCCTTCCAGCCCACGGTCGTGCGCGGCTTTTCGAAATACACCCGCATGACGATCAGCAGATCCTGGCGCAACGCGTCGGCGGCATCCTTGAGCCGATGCGCATAATCGATCGCCTGTTCGTGGTCGTGAATCGAGCAGGGGCCAACCACCGCCAGCAGGCGGTCGTCGCGACCCTCCAGCACGGCGGCGATGGCCGCCCGGCTGTCCTCGACCAGTGCCTGCACCGCCGGCGGCACCGGTAATTCGTCCTGCAAAAGCGCGGGGGAGATCAGCGGGCGCACCGCGCCGATGCGCACGTCGTCGATGCGGGTCGTGTCCTGGGTCGAGTCGGCGGAGCCGGCCTCTTTGTCATGCGTGGGGTTGTCGATCAGATTCAAGATAATCCTCGGGGCCGCTGGAAAGCAGCCCCGATTATCGCACTGGCCGGCGCAGCCGGCTCAAATATGCAGAGCGTGACCCAGCGCCCGCAGCGCTGCCTCCTGCACCGCTTCGCCCAGCGTCGGGTGCGCGTGGATGGTGCCGGCGACGTCTTCCAGCCGTGCGCCCATCTCGAGCGACTGCGAAAACGCGGCGGCGAGTTCGGATACGCCGCGCCCAACCGCTTGGCAACCGACGATCAGATGATTGTCGCG
>JAGXBI010000248.1 GCA_018971155.1 Burkholderiales bacterium | reverse complement strand
AAGCTTCGCGGTTTCTGGCCCGCTCGCCCTGCTCGACAGCGCCTTCTATGCGGTTCTTGTTCATCGGCTCGCGATTTACGCTCCACGCTTCCTCCCCACACTCGGTCGCCCTCATGCAGTTGCGCTTCACTTCATTCGCTGTGACCAGCTTGTGGCGGGACTTACACCCGCAGGAGTGCGCCCATGCTGGGCGCACCAAAAAAATTGCCGGCCTGAAGGCCGGCATGATAGGCGTTCGCGACACTCTGGCACGAGACTCAGTTGTAGACCAATTCCAGCGTGGACAAGCCGTCCAACGGAATATCCGCGCCCAGCGGCAGGTCGGCGAGCTTGTTCGCGTAAGCGTCGACCTGGACCTTGCCAACGAGTTTGGTGAATGCGCTCGGACTGGTACCCACGCCCTCGGCCCACGCAAACACATCGCCGCTCTTCATGACGAAGCCGTCGCCGCTTTTCACCCAGTTGCTGCCATCCTGACGCAACACGGTGGTGTTGACGCTATTCGCATTACCTTTGAAGGAATCCGGCACCAGGGTCAGCGTATAGCCGCCCACTTTCGCATTGGTCTTGCCGTTGCCGCTGATTTGGCCGAGGCCGAACAACGCGCCCTTGGCCTCGGACGGCAAGCCCGTGCGGCCCATCGAGCTGGTGGCCTTGGTGTCGCTGATCTTCAGGCGCACGGCCGCGGCCGTCGGGCACTCGATCGTCAGGTCGGTGCTCTTGGCACCCAGGTGCTTCGGCTCGGTCATCGAAAGATTTTTACCTTCGATGGTCTTGTAGTCGACGCCCGCGGCATCGCCAAGCTTCGGCGTGCACGCCGGCGGTTTGATGGTGCCGCTCACTTTCAGCGGAATCGACTGTGCCATCACGGAGCCACACAAAGCAGCAAGCAAGGAAGCCGCTGCCAATTTTTTCGTGTTTTTCATAAGGTTGAATAGGATCAAAATGTCAAAGAGGTGGATCAAGCCATGCACCTAACAGCACCGTCGCCCCCAGACTATCCCGCGCCATCCGGGGCCTGCTCGTGCCGTGCCGCGGCACCGCATCGCTGGTCCGGGTTCGGCGTTCAGTCATGACACCCCTTGCTGGCCGCTGGACAAACCTTGTCGTACCACAGTCAGGGGCATGAAAATTATGGAAAATTCCCGAAACCGTCGATACGAGATTGTTCTCGGCGCCCCTTCCGCGAGAGGCTTCGCACGATGGGAAAATGTCGCAGCACCAGGTTGCCGACAGCGTACAGGCGCTCGCTCGCGGCGGCGCCTCCAACGACAGAGGCCGCCCTGCGCATGGGGCGGCCTCGTCAGCGTTCGTCCAGTTGATCGTTGGTCTGCGCGTACTTATTGATAGATCATCTCCAGCGTCGCCAGGCCGTCGAGTTGAATGTCGGAGTCCAGCGGCAAGTCGCTGAGCTTGTTGACGTAGGCATCGACGTGCAGCGTGCCGCTCAGCTTGGTAAATGCACCGGGCGCATCGCTCATGCCTTGCCCCCAGGAAAAAACCTCACCGCTACGCATGACTCTGCCGGTGCCGCCGCCGACCCAGCCGCGCCCCGATTGGCGCAACAATCGCAGCGGCAGTCCGTTGCCACCGGCTCGAAATGAATCGGCATCCAGGGTCAGTGTGTAGGCCCCAATCTTGGCATTGCGCTTGCCCGCGCCACTGGTGCGCCCCAGCCCGAACGGGTGGCCCGCGACCGTGCCGGGCAACTCGGCATTGTTCAACGCGCTTGCCGCTCGCGTATCGCTGATCTTGAGTCTGACCGTCATCGCGCTCGGACAATCGATGCTCAGCGTCGTGCTTCTGCGCCCCAGGAATGTCGCGTCGCCAACGGACAGGGTTCTTCCGTCGATCACCCGATAATCAATGCCCGCCGTATCGCCCAGCTTCGGCACACACGAATCCGGCTTGATAAAACCCTTGACCTGGACGCTCATCGACTGCGCCGCAGCCATTGCGCTCAGCGTCAGCAGCAGGGCTGCCGCCATTGTTCTCGTCAAGCGCATCATGTCTTGTGCCATTGGAAAATTGGACGCACGCGGCAAGCATGTGCCATGCGCAGTCAGCATGAAGTCATTGGGATCATGGAAACTCCGATCGCCCAACAGGCGGGCGTGGGGCCGTCGGCCTGCCGTTGCCACGTCCTGGGGACCCGGTCGGCAAGACAATTATGTAGATTCCAGCCAAGCCTCGACACGAGAATTGTCTCGGCGCGCTGTCACTTGATGCTTACCCGAGTTCAGATGAGTCATGCCCGGGTAAGCGGCGCGGCCCCGGATGCTTGCCGATGCCGCCATCGATACGAAATGCGAAGGCCCGCAATGCTGGCTGCACCGCGGGCCTTCGTATCGCCGCTCGGGGCGGCAGGCGGTTTCGATTATTTCTTGCGCGGCGGCGGCACGTCCGTGCAAACGCCTTCGAAAATTTCCGCCGCCATGCCGATCGACTCGGTCAGTGTCGGGTGCGGATGAATCGTCTTGCCGATGTCGACCGGATCGGCTCCCATTTCGACCGCCAGACACAGTTCACCGATCAGGTCGCCGGCATGCGTGCCGACGATGCCGCCGCCGATCAGGCGATGGGTCTGCTCGTCAAACAGCAGCTTGGTGAAACCCTCGTCGCGACCATTGGCGATCGCGCGGCCGGAAGCCGCCCACGGGAACACCGCCTTGCCATATTTGATGCCCTCGGCCTTGCACTGCTCTTCTGTCTTGCCGGCCCAGGCCACCTCGGGATCGGTGTAGGCCACCGACGGAATCTGCAGCGCATCGAAATAGGACTTCTCGCCGGCGGCGGCTTCAGCTGCCACGTGGGCCTCGTGCACTGCCTTGTGCGCCAGCATCGGTTGGCCGACGATGTCGCCGATCGCAAAAATATGCGGCACGTTGGTGCGCATTTGCTTGTCGACGGCAATGAATCCCCGCTCGCTGACCGCCACGCCCGCCTTGTCGGCACCGATCTTGTTGCCGTTCGGGCTGCGCCCCACGGCCACCAGCACCAGGTCGTAGCGCTGCGCCTCGGCGGGTGCGGCTTCACCCTCGAACTTCACGTAGATGCCGTCGGACTTTGCTTCCACCGCGACGGTCTTGGTCTTGAGCATGACCTTGCCGAAGCGTTTCGCGTTGAACTTTTCCCACACCTTGACCAGATCGCGGTCGGCGCCCTGCATCAAGCCGTCGAGCATTTCCACCACGTCGATCTCGGCGCCCAGCGTACTGTAGACGGTAGCCATTTCCAGGCCGATGATGCCGCCGCCGATCACCAGCATTTTCTTCGGCAACTGGCGCAGTTCGAGTGCGCCGGTCGAATCGACGATGCGCGGGTCTTCGGGCACGAACGGCAGCTTCACCGCCTGCGAGCCGGCGGCGATGATTGCCTGCTGGAACTTGATGACCTGCTTGCCGCCGTCGGCCAGCGCGACTTCGAGGTGATGCGGGTCGAGGAACGCGCCCACGCCGCGCACCACTTGCACCTTGCGCGCCTTGGCCATGCCGGCCAGTCCGCCGGTGAGCTTGCCGACCACGCTGTCCTTGAACGCGCGCAGCTTGTCGAGATCGATTTGCGGCTTGCCGAACGTGATGCCGTGGGCAGCCAGCGCAGCCGCCTCGTCAGTCACGGCAGCGGTGTGCAACAGAGCCTTCGACGGAATGCAGCCGACGTTCAGGCACACGCCGCCGAGCGTCGCGTAGCGCTCCACCAGCACGGTGTTGCGCCCCAGGTCGGCCGAGCGGAAGGCGGCGGAATACCCGCCGGGGCCGGCGCCGAGCACCAGCACGTCGCATTCGATATCGGCGCCGCCGCCATGCTGCGCGGGCGCCGGTGCGGCAGCGGCCGGTTGCGGCTTCGGCGCCGGCGCAGCTGGCGCAGTATTTGCCGCCGGCGCGGGCGCGGCCTGGGCGGCACCCGCTTCGACCATTGCGATCACGGTGCCCTGGCTCACTTTGTCGCCGACCTTGACGCGCATCTCCTTGACGACGCCGGCCTGCTCGCTCGGCACCTCCATGGTGGCCTTGTCGGTTTCGAGCGTGATCAACGATTGCTCTTTCGCAATGGTATCGCCCACTTTGATGAGCACTTCGATTACATCAACATCACTGAAGTCGCCGATGTCCGGCACTTTGACTTCGATGAGACTCATTAGCTGTCTCCTGTCGCGTTTGGCGTTGGAATGGGAAAGGCATGAATCTGGAACGGCCCGCCGGAGCTTTTATCGAATTCCGCCCCGGCTTTGACACCCAGCTCGGCGATGGCACTCGCGTTCGGGGCCTGATCGTAGGCCGCATACATCGCGCCAAGCGCGAAGCTGCGTCCCGAGCCGATACCCCAAAAGCGGTCGAAGGCGAACACCTCGCGGTACGAATACACACCGTAAATACCGCTCGGGTTGGCAATCAGGCAAGTAATCTGCGACGACTCGTACGGGTCGTCCTCTTCTTCCTTGGTGTTCAGGAAATACTCTTCCTTGAGCTTCTGATGCGCTTTGCAGAACGTGCGAAAGACTTCGTCACGCGAATGCAGTTTGCACTCGTCGCCCAATCCTGTGAGCAAGGCGCGCATGACCGGAAAATGCGCGGTCGTGCCGGCCAGGCCGATATACGAATCGCCAATCTGGAAGATCTTGTGATTCGCTTCATAGGCCTGCGACAGCCGCGTCTCGCCAAAGGTCACCAGCGAATCCGCCGCGATGGCGATTTCATTGTGCTTGCGGACGACAACGACGGTGGTCATGGCGATTTCCCGGCACGGTCAGAATCCGGCGTCGGAGCCGGGTACCGGCGCGTGCCAGTACCCGAACCCTCGAGCCGTCAGAGCATCGCTCGACGGAAGTCGTGCAACAGTTGCGCCAGATAGGTGTTGAAGCGCGCCGCTTCCGCCCCGTCGATCACGCGGTGATCATACGACAGCGACAACGGCAATATCAGGCGCGGCACGAACTGCTGCCTGGCGTCGTCCCACACCGGCTGCTGGCTGGAACGGCACACACCGAGAATGGCAACCTCCGGGGCGTTGATGATCGGCGTGAAGTAAGTCCCGCCGATGCCGCCCAGTGACGAGATCGAGAAGCACCCGCCTTGCATCTGGTCGGGCTTGAGCTTGCCGTCACGCGCGGCCTTGGCCAATTCCGAAGTCTCGCGGGCAATCTCGAACACGCCCTTCTTGTCGGCATCCTTGATGACCGGCACCACCAGCCCGTTGGGCGTGTCGGCGGCAAAACCGATGTGGAAATACTGCTTGTAGACCAGCTGGTCGCCATCGAGCGAGGCGTTGAAATCCGGGAACTTCTTGAGCGCCGAGACCACCGCCTTGATGACGAAGGCCAGCATGGTGACCTTGACGCCGCTCTTCTCGTTTTCCTTGTTGAGCTTGACACGGAAGGCCTCCAGCTCGGTGATGTCCGCGTTGTCGTGGTTGGTGACGTGCGGGATCATGACCCAGTTGCGGTGCAGGTTGGCACCGCTGATCTTCTTGATGCGCGAGAGGTCCTTGCGCTCCACGGCGCCGAACTTGGTGAAGTCCACCTTGGGCCAGGGCAGCAGGTTCAAGCCCGCGCCATCGCCACCACCGCCACCACCACCATTGGCGGGGGCCTTGGCA
>JAGXBI010000247.1 GCA_018971155.1 Burkholderiales bacterium | reverse complement strand
TGTATTCGCCCGCCTTGGGCAGCATGTCCTTGCCATGCACTCGGGCCTGCAGATCGCCCTGCCGCAAAATGGTGTTGATCGCCTGCTCGATGAATTCGGGCTGGCCTTCCTCGATCATCAGCACGGCGCGCTTGCCGGCGCAAAACTGCCGCACCTCGTCGTCGATCACCGGGTAGGCCACGTTCATCACATAGATCGGCAAATCGGTATGGCCATGCACGTCGGCCAGATCGAGCAGCGTCAGCGCGCGCATCAGCGTGTTGTACATGCCGCCTTGCACGATTAGGCCGATATCGCGCGCTTCATCGCCCAGGAACTCGTTGAGCTTTTCGCGGCGAATGAAATCGATCGCCGCGGGCCAGCGCTTTTCGATTTTCTCCTGCTCATGCACAAAGCTGGCCGGCGGCAACACGATGCGGCCGACATCGCGCACGGGATGCTCTATCGCGTCCTTGAGCGTGAAGCCCGGCCGCACGTTGTCGCGCGTCATGAAGCGGCCATGCACGTGGCAGGCGCGAATCCGCAATTGCAGCATGACCGGCGTATTGCTTGCCTCGGACAGTTCGAACCCTTTCTCGACGGCGTTCACGATCGAGGGCAGATTCGGGCGTGGATCGAGCAGCCACATTTGCGATTTCATCGCGAACGCGTGCGAGCGCTCCTGCATGATGCTCGAGCCTTCGCCGTAGTCTTCGCCCACGATGACCAGCGCACCCCCGGTGACGCCGCCCGAAGCCAGGTTGGCCAACGCGTCGGAGGCCACGTTGGTGCCCACCGTGGCCTTGAAGGTCACCGCGCCGCGCAACGGATAATTCACCGAGGCGGCCAAGGTGGCCGCCGCCGTCGCTTCGCTGGCGCTGCTCTCGAAATGCACGCCGAGTTCCTCGAGGATGTCATTGGCGTCCGACAGCACATCCATCAGATGCGAAATCGGCGCGCCCTGGTAGCCTGCCACATAAGACACCCCCGACTGCAGCAGCGCCTTGGTCACCGCCAGAATCCCCTCGCCGCGAAATTCCTCGCCGGATCCCATGCGCAACTTCTGCACTTCCTTCTTGAATGATTTTTCCGCCACCCTCAACCTCCTTGACTTGAATGCATTACGCACCCGCGTGCGGGTGCGCGAGCACGCGCATCGCATCGTCGAGCGCGAGCGTGACGATGTCGCCCGGCTGCAGCGCCTGATCGAGACGGGCCACCACGACCGGCCCCGCCGCAGTCCTGACGCTTGCCAGATGCGCATCGCCCGCGCCCTGGGCACCCACGCGATGACGCACCACCGTGGTTTCCTCGATGGTGCCGGGCCCAGCCGGCGTCGCCGCCCATTGGTCAGCGCCGCAATGCGGGCATAGATAGCGCGCCGGAAATAGTGTCGTGCCGCATTGCGTGCACCGAAAAACCGTCAGTTCCATGACTCACTCCGCCTCGGTTCCGAGTACCACCGCGTTCGCGCACATGCCGTGGCGATACTCGACCATTCCGTACCCGCTGACCACGGCCATGCGGGCGCCGGCGACCTGGCGCGCACCCGCCTCGCCACGCAATTGCGTGATCGCCTCGACCAGTCCGTGCATGCCGCCGGCAGCGCCCGCCTGCCCCGCCGAGAGCTGCCCGCCCGAGGTGTTGACCGGCAGCGCGCGCGCGGCGATGCGCCCGAGCAGGCCGCGCAGGTCGCCGTCGGCGGCGAAACCCAGATCGGCCAACTGCACCAGCGCCATCACCGGATAATCGTCGTAGACCGACACCACATCCATCGCCTGCGGCCCGGCGCCGGCTTGCCGCCACAGCGCATCGGCCACCGCGGCCAGCCCGGTCTGCAAGCCATCACCTGCCTGGTGATCGGGGTTGTAGCAGCATTGCAATGCACGCACATGCACCGCCGGGGCCGACGCCCGCACCAGTCCGGCACGCGCCACGACCACTGCATTCGCGCCGCACACGACGGGCACGCAATCGAAGCGCCCCAAGGGATCGGCGACCATCGGAGCGGCCAGATAGTCGTCCAGCGTCATCGGTGTGCGATATACGGCGCCCGGGTTATCCGCCGCCCAGGCGCGCTGCGCCACGCACAGTGCGCCATAGTCGCGCCGCGTCAGACCGTGCTTGAGCGCATGCCGCTGCGTGAGCATCGCGAACAGGCTGTTCGGCCCGCCGTTTTCCAGCGGCCGCAAATAAGTGCGCGTGGTGAGGTTGTAATGCTCGACGAGTCGCTTGAAATCGGCGGGCTCGAAGCGATCGCCGCTGACCAGCACGATGACCGACGCGTCACCGTGCTGCACGGCGCGAATCGCATGTTGCAGCATGTTGATCGCGCTGGCCCCGCCGTGGCAATCGTCCATGCACCAGCGCGGGCTGATGCCGAGCCGCCAGGCGAGGTCGATCGCATGATCGGGCGCCAGTGTGAACGAGGCCACCCCGAGTCCGTCGACATCGCGCGGCGCGAGGCCCGCCTGCGCAAGCGCGCGCTGGAATGCCTGCGCCAGCAAATCGCCGGTACTGTGCTGCGGCGCCTGGCGCCGGTACGGCACCTCGATGCCCGCGGCCAGCACCGCCCCTGCGAGATCATTCGACATCACGGTCTTTCCTCGTTCGTGTTACAGCGCGCGGCGGCGCGCCGTTTCATGCGTAAACAGCAGGGAGATCACGGTGATCATCCCCAGCGCCATGAGCAGCAGCGCCACCGGCCAGGCCGCGCGATAGTGTTCGAGCAAAGCGGTGGCGATCAGCGGCGACAGGCCGCCGGCGAATACCGAGGCAATTTCGTGGCCCAGCGCCATGCCCGAATAGCGCACTTCGGTGCTGAACAGTTCGCCCATCAGGCTGGGTTGCGTGCCGATCATTGCCCCGTGGCACACCGGGTTGGCGAACAGCAGCGCCAGCCAGATCAGCGCCGGCGCCTTGGTATCGAGCAGCCAAAAGAAGGGGAACGCAATGATCACCAAGCCCAGTGCGCCGATCATATACACCGGCTTGCGGCCGACGCGGTCGGACAGCCGCCCCCACAGCAGCATCGTGCACAGTTCGACACACATCGACACCATGACGCCGGCGAGCATGACCTGGCTGGGAATGCCGATGAATTTCCCGTAGACCAGCGAGAATGCCAGGAAGATATACGAGCCGCCGTTCTCCGCGACGCGCAGCCCCATGGCCATGAGGATTTCCTTCGGATGACGGCGGACTACTTCCAGCACGGGCATGTGCGCGCGGCGCCCGGCCGCGGCGGCCTTGGCAAACTCCTTGCTCTCGGGCAGCGTCGACCGGATGTAGACGCCGACACCGAAAATCAGCACGCTGGCAAGAAACGGAATACGCCAGCCCCACGACATGAATTGCGCCCTGGGCAGCGCTTGCACCGCAAAGAACACCGCCGCCGACAGCACGAAACCGGCGCCCACGCCGATCTGGCTCCACGACGCATAGAAGCCGCGCTTGTGCGGCGGTGCGCTCTCGCTGATCATCAGCACCCCGCCGCCCCATTCGCCGCCCGAGGCGATGCCTTGCAGCAGGCGCAGGACCACCATCAGCGCCGGCGCCCACAGGCCGATTTGCGCGTAGGTCGGCAGCAGGCCGATCAGGAAGGTGGCCGCCCCCATGATCGACAGGGTCCAGACCAGCGCCCCGCGGCGACCGTAGCGATCGCCGATGTGTCCGAACAGAATGCCGCCGAACGGACGGGCGGCAAAGCCGATCGCAAACCCGGCGAAGGCGACCATGGTGCCGATCAACGGATCGGTGCCCTTCGGGAAAAAGAGCTCGCCGAACACCAGCGCGGCCGCTGTCCCGTATAAAAAGAAGTCATACCACTCGAGTGCGTTGCCCGCGACCGAGGCGATGACGATACGGCGCATCGCCTTGTCGTCGAATGCCGCCGCTGAATCGGCGGCACCGTTGGGCACGGCGTGTTGCGCTGCGGGGATGTCTGCCATACGAGTCTCCTTGGTTATGTCGCCGATGCCGCGCATGCCGCGGCCCGGCCCGCCCAACCTGCGCCGCGTGGTCGCGGCGGTGTCGCTGCCGATGGTCGCGATCGTTGTCGCGATTGTTGTCGTTATGGTGCGCGCTTAGCGCTTGAGCCGGTAGCCCGAGGCTTCCAGGTCCCAGGTCTGGGCGGTCACGCCGCGCTCACGCAGCTTGTATTTCTGGATCTTTCCGTTTTCGGTCTTCGGCAGATCGTCGACGATGTCGAGGTAGCGCGGAATCGCGAAGTACGGCAAGCGAGGCTCGCAATACAGGATCAGCTCGAGCGGTTCGAGCGTGGCACCCGCGCACGGCACGACCGCCGCCATCACCTCGTCCTCGGCCAGCGACGAACTCACCGCGAACACCGCGACGGTCTCGACCGCGGGGTGACTCAGAATCGCCTGCTCGACTTCATACGACGAGATGTTTTCGCCGCGCCGGCGGATCGCATCCTTGAGCCGGTCGATGAAGCGGTAATAGCCGTCGGCATCGCGCACCACGCGGTCGCCGGTGTGGAACCAGAGATTGCGCCATGCCTCGACGGTCTTGTCGGGCATGCCGAAATAGCCGCTGGCGAATGCGAACGGCTGGTCCGCACGCAGGATCAGTTCGCCGGCTTCGCCATCCGGCACCTCCCGGTCATCCGGGTCGACCACGCGCGCATCGAAGCCGGCGGCCAATTGCCCCATGTAGCCCGGGCGCTGCGCTTCGATGCCGCCGCCAATCGCGAAGTTGGTCTCGGTCGAGCCGTAGCCGTCGAGCAGGCGAATACCGCAGCGCGCCGTGAACTCTTGCTGAAACTGTCCCGGCACGCCAGGGGCCAGCGCCACGCGCACGCAGTGCGCACGCTCGGCCGCCTCGACCGGGCGGCCGAGCAGGATCGGCACCATCGCACCCAGCACGTAGGTGACGGTGGCCCTTGTCTCGACCAGCGCATTGAAGAATCCGCTGGCGGAAAAGCGGCGATCGGCCACCAGTTCCGCATCGAAAATCAGCGCCTGGAAAAAACTGTTGAGCGCATTGGTGTGGAACAGCGGCAGGCACGTGTATAGCACGTCGCCCGGGACCACGCCGAGATTGCCGGCCGTGTAGTGCCCCCACCAGTAGAACTGCGCGTGCGGGCAGATCACCCCTTTCGAAAGGCCCGAGGTGCCAGACGTATATAGAATCGCCAGCGGGTCGCCATCGGCGAGCTCGGCGGCCTCCAATGCCTGGCCGAGCGGCGGCATTGGCACCACGTCCGCTGCCAGCAGCGTCGCGGGCCCGCCCTCGGGCAGCGCGCCGATCACCCAGATGTGTTCGAGCGCCAGATCCGCGGCATCGAGCGCGGCCACCGCCTCGAGCAGTTGCGCCTCCGCGACCAGCAGCCGCGCGCCGGAGTTGCGCAGGATGTGAGATAACTGCATGCCGCGCGAGGCCGTATTGATCGGCACCACGACCGCGCCAAGCCAGCCGCAGCCGAGCACGATTTCCATGAATTCGGCACGGTTGGAGCACAGCAGCGCCACGCGGTCGCCGCGCTCGACCCCTTGCGCCGCGAGGGCGCCGGCACGGCGCCGGGCGATGTCGAGCGCCGTCTGGCTGGACCAGCGGGTGGTCCGGTCGGAGAACAGCGGCAGCGCACCGCCGCGGGCCGCGC
>JAGXBI010000246.1 GCA_018971155.1 Burkholderiales bacterium | reverse complement strand
CAAGCCGAGCTTCACTTCAGGCAGCGCGATCTGCGCGCCGGGCGCTGCCACCCGGTAATGACAGCCAAGTGCGAGTTCCAGCCCGCCGCCCATCGCCACGCTGTGAATCGCGGCCACCACGGGCTTGGTACTGGCCTCGAGGGCCAGGATCACCGTGCGCAAGGTCGGCTCCTGGGTGGCTTTGGGGGTGTTGAACTCGCGAATGTCGGCGCCGCCGGAGAACGCCTTACCCGCCCCCGTGATGACGATGGCCCGGATGGCGCCGTCTTCGGTTGCCCGGGTCAATCCCTCGACGATGCCAACGCGCGTGGCATGGCCCAGGCCATTGACGGGAGGATTGGCCAGGGTAATGACGGCCACGCCGTCGCGAACTTGGTATTCGGTTGTCATGGGGGGGCTTCTGCCTGAAAAGGATCAACTGCAAGTGTTGGTCGAATTATGCCTGCGCGATCGAGCACAGACGAAAAATAGCACGATCGGTTTATTTTGTCTGCGCTTTTAGAGAAATTTCTAAACGCATTGCCGCCCTGTTCTGCTGTCGCGGGGTGTCGGGCTTGCCTACCATCCCAAAGCCAAACCGTTTCTTTTCTTTTGACAATTTCGATCCGGTGACAGGCCAACCGGAACCCAGCCATGCTACAAAAATGCTTGCGCCGGCTCGGCAAGAGTCCGCGCACTTCCCAGTTTGCCATCTGGCGCACCACTGCCATCGGCTCCCCGGCGGCAGTCGCACGCTGCACGACACTCATCCACCGGCGATGGGTGCGGTGGGTCGCCGCCATATTGCTAACCGTCCTCGGATCGTTGCAGCAGGGAGCCATGGCCGCCACGGCGGTCATTCATGAGCCCTCCGACAATTCGGTCACGCATGAGGTCAACATCGACGAATCCGTGCGGCTGGTCGGCTATTGCAAGCCGGGGTTTTGGGAGACGCGCCACCGATCCGAATGGTTTATCGTGGAAGGCCCGCCGTGGCATGCGACGAGTTTGGGATGGGGGGCCACACTGAATGGCTGGATTGGGCAGAAATATCTCATTCGATGGCGTCGCGCTCGAAGCCGGGCGAAACCCTCAAATTCCGCTTCTATTGTTCGGGGACGTCGGGCAAGGACAATGCAGACCGCACCTTCAAAGTACGCGAATTGAGCGGCACCGTAACCCAAGGCGACAGCACGATCGCCCACGACGCCACCTCCCTTTATCTCAATGGCTCGGTTGGCAATGGTGCCAACGCGATGTCCGTGCGTGACGAGGCGGACAAGGAAATCACGCGCTTCAGTGCCGACAAAAGCGGCAAGTACGCCGGATACGCCGATCTCTCCAACTTGAGTTCGGGCAGCTCCAAAAAACTGCTGCTATGGGCAACCGTCACGGCAGGCGGAAAGAATTTCTGGAAAAAGATCAAGGAGATTACCGTCACCAAGGGGGCTCCTCCCGCACCGCCGCCCCCGACGCCCACCTGGGTCTCGCCCAGCGACAATGCCTGGCATGGGCCCGGCTCGGAGAACCTCAAGATGACCGGCAATGCAGTGGCCGGCATCGAGCAGATCTATGTGGTTCAGCAACGCACGGACGGCAGTGAATGGACCAACCATTACATCACTGAATTCTCGCAAGGTGGCGATGGCAATTTCACTATGCCGATCTATGGCTCGTTCACCTGGGGCGAGGGCGATTACCAGGTCCGCTTCATGGTCAAGCGCCAAGGTACGTGGAGCGCCTATTCCGATTGGCGGACCTTCAAGATCGACAACACCGCGCCCGGCATCGCCTGGACCAGCCTGAGCGCGACAGCGCGCACGATTACCGTCAAGGGCCGTGTGACCGACGCTTCGAGCGGGCCGTCGTGGGTGCGCGTCAATTACAAGCGCAATACCAGCACCAACTGGAGCGATGGCGG
Source organism: Burkholderiales bacterium (assembly GCA_018971155.1). Taxonomy (GTDB): domain Bacteria; phylum Pseudomonadota; class Gammaproteobacteria; order Burkholderiales; family Burkholderiaceae; genus Pandoraea. The sequence continues at coordinate 3,742 of JAGXBI010000246.1, read as the reverse complement.
ATGGTCGTATGTGGACGCCGACGGAAACTTCTCCCACAGCTTCACCGCTTACGCCACGGCCGCCAGCCCGCGCACCTACGACGTGCGCTTCTTCGGCGTGGACAAGGCTGGCAATGATTCCGAGTGGAGCGAGACTCGCCAGGCGACCGTCCAGCGCAGCCGGCCGGTCGTCGAGTGGCTCGCCCCGGCGGCGCAAAGCTCGCTCGCGGCACAGCCGACCTATCGGGTCAAAGTGACCGATCCCGCGACGTCGGTGAGCGCAGCGAAATTGACGCTGCGCTATACCCACAAGGATGGCCATTCGGACTACGACACCTATACGATGAAAAAGGATGCCGATGAACCTGACGTTTGGTATGTGAAGCCGCGCCTGAGCGATTTTCGCGACATCAAGGACGGCACCGCGTTCACCGCCGAAGTCGTCGCAACGAATGCCGACGACGATGACTCCGTCAAGGCCGAGCGCACGTTGAGCAAGGCGGCCGTTACCTACTTCGGCGAATTCACGCTCACGCCACCGCCCGATCTGGGCGGGGTCGAGCCCGGCGATGTCTTCGATCTCTCGTTGCGCATCAAGGCCGACGGCATGCCGCAAGGGGTGCGCATCGACGTGCCCCTGCCGGATGGGCTGGAGGCCGCTGGCGCGCCCAGCTACGATGCGGCGAACAGCACCAGCGATCCGTCGAGTTCCTGGCGGATTCCTTCCAATCTTCGCTCGTACTGGAATGGCAAGAACGACAATAACGGGTTGATCGGTGGACAGTGGAACACCACGCCGCATATGGATCACGAGGAAGTGGTCGTGATCAAGCTGCCGGTCAAGGTCAGCGCGGGCGCCGCTCACGGCCCACGCACGACGACGGCGACCATTTGGCAGTACCCCGGGCAAAGCAATACGAAAACCGCTTCGGCGACGATCCAGGTCGGCACCGACGATACGCCGCCCGAACTCGCCTGGGTATCGCCCGCCGCCGACAGTGTGCATGGCGATTCGCTGCCGGTCGTGGCGAGCGCCACCGATGACAAGAGCGGTATCAAGGAGGTCGTGTTCGACTGGCGCATCGACGGCGGCGCATGGCAAACGACGCCGGCCATCATGAACCGCGGCGCCGATCATCAATACACTTATTCGCTGGACATCGCCGACGTTGCCGCCGGCAAAACAATCGAGGCTCGCATGAAGGCAACCGACAACGCCGGCAACACGAGCCAGTGGACGACCGTACGGGCCTTTCGCAAGGGACATCACTTCGAGACGTTCGCGCTGAGCCTGCCGGCCGACGGCGCGCATCTGCGCCCCGGCGCGACGGTCGATTTGACCCTGCGCGTGAAGGCCGACGTGACCATGCGCGACGTGCAGTTCGAACTGCCGCTGCCGCCCGGATTGACTGCCAACGGTGCTCCCCGCATGGCGGCCGGGACCGATGAGGCCGGCAACGACAAGCCCGTGGCGCAACGCATGAATACCGCGTGGAACGGCAAGAGCAACCCGCTGCTGACGCATCCCTCGCAATTGCCGGAGATGGCCGCCGGCAACGTGGTGATCCTCTCCATTCCGGTGAAAGTCAATGCCGACGCCGAGCCGGGCACGATCGCCGTCACCGCCAAGGGCTGGCGCGGAGGCGACGCGCGACTGACCGAACGGTCGTCGCGCGCGGCAATCACGGTTGTGCAGCGCATCGGCGATCTGGTGACCGAGGCGGCATTGCAGCGTCTGCGGGGACAGGACGTCGATCAATCGGGTGGCTTCACGCCGGGCGATACTTTGATTTACCGGCTGAATCTGCGTGCCTCGGGCACCACCGGACTGACCGGGCTGCAGCTCGCGTACCCGTTGCCCGATGGTCTGCAGGCCAATGGCAAGGCCGCCTTTGCGAATCATAGCGATGTGCGCGCGGGCCTTAACCCCCAATGGAACGGCACGGCGGGCAAGCAGCAACTGCTCGGCCCCGGCGTGGCGGTGCCTGCCGGAAAATCGCTGGTGATCGACATACCCGTCAAGCTGGCCGCCCCGCGCAACGCGCAGCTACCGGTCACCAGTCAGGTGAGCGTGAGCGCGGCCAATGCCAGCGGCACGCACGTGCTGAGCGATGCGTTCACATGGCAGAGCACAGACTTTGACGCCAGCGCCGCGCTGCGCACCGGCCTGACGGTGCTGCCGGGCAACGCCTTGCCCCGCCCCGGCGACTCGCTCACCTATGAAGTGACGCTGCACGCCCAACGCTGGGCACTGAGCGGTGCGCAACTGACTTTCGATTTGCCCGCCGGGCTCGCCAGGGATCCCGCGCGGCAGCCCAGCTTCGCGCCGGGCGGTCACATCCAGGCCGGCCTGAATGCGCAATGGGACGGTAACGGCCAATTGTTGTCGCAGGACGTGGCGCTGCCGGCCGGCAAATCGATCGTCGTGCGGGTGCCGGTGCGGGTACGCATGGCAGCGGTTCCCGGCCAGTTGGTCAGCCGGGTCGCGGCGGGCGCCGTCAATGTACGCGGGATGCAATTTGCCGAGCATCTGCTGACGTTGGCTGGCGAACCACCGGAGACCGGCCAGTTGCGCATGGTCAAGCGCGTCGACCGCGACACCGCGCGGCCGGGTGAAGTGCTGACCTATACGATTCACTTCATGAATCTTGGCAGCGAGCCGCTGGCCGATCTGGATATTCACCAAGCCGTCCCGCCCCATACCCGCCTGCTCGAAGTCGCCTGCGGCAAGCCGATGCCGACGGGGTTGACTTGCACACCGAAAGCCGCCGGGCCGGACGAACGCAGCGTGCGATGGGAATTCGATGGCCAGTTGCCGGCCGGCGCCGGCGCGGAGGTCACCTACACGGTGCAAATCAAGGGTCAGGCCCAACCAATATCACACCGATGAGCCGGCAGGCGCCTTGGGCCGCCTGCACGCGCCAAACCGCAAGCCCGCCATGTGCGGCGCTTGCGGTTCTTTTTTCCTGCATGTCATTCGGCGTTACTCGCATCACTGTCGGCAATTGGCTAGACGATTATTCGATCGACCGGGATTTGTAGTGCTGAATAAGGAATATTCCTGCTCTTGCGCAGCGATTTTCTGATAGGTCGGTGCAATCGATCTGCCTATTATCGGACGGCAGTTCCTTATTGCTATCTCCCTTGCTCCAGCCGACGTCGCGCCGCCGGCGCGAGACCGACTGTTCGATCGTCTATGAACCTCGTTTATTTGTTCCGGCCCGGCCGCATTCCGTGCCGGGAAAACGGCGTCATCACCAATTCGCCCACCGGCAGCCACGATTCGGCAAGCCGGGCATCGGCGGCGGCTGGAGCAAATCCTTCCACGTCAAAAAGCTGGTCGACGCGCCCTTTGATATAGCCGGTGCCGGCCATTCGCTCGAAGAAAGATACATCTTGTTCCAACGTCGCCTCGGCGATCTCTGTTTGCTTTTTGAGGAGTGCCCGCTTCATGCCGCTTTTCTGCCAGACCCGAACCCAGGCTCATGCCAGCGCGGTATCGACGCTTGCCTTGACAGGCGCCGGCTGCATCGCGCATCTGCCGATCGCCTCGGTGCGATCGATGTCGCTTTCATCATCGGCATCCGTGCCGTTGCGGCGCCGATGGCTGGCGTTCGTGCTGATGCTTGCACTGATGTTATGTTCCCTCGCGGCAAGCGCTTCGAGCGTGAGCCTGGGCAAGTATCCGACCTCGGACATTCGCATCAACGACACCATCACGGCGGAACTGTCGACCTCCGATGACAGCATGTACGACCCGGTG
>JAGXBI010000245.1 GCA_018971155.1 Burkholderiales bacterium | reverse complement strand
CTGCAACCATCGGGCCTGGCGGCCATCTCCAACGTCTACTTCGGCATCGTCAAACAGGGCGACGACGTTTTGATTCCTGACAACGTCTATGACCCGAATCGCTCGCACGGCCAATGGCTGGCGCGCGACTTCGGTATCTCGGTGCGTTATTACGACCCGATGATCGGGGCCGGCATTGCCGATCTGATTCAACCCAACACACGGCTGCTGTGGCTCGAGGCGCCCGGCTCAGTGACCATGGAGGTGCCGGACGTGCCGGCCATGACGCAGGCCGCGCGTGCGCGGGGGGTGGTCAGCGCGATCGACAACACCTGGTCGGCTGGCCTGGCATTCGACGCCTTCAAGCACGGATGCGATATCTCGGTACAGGCGCTGACCAAATATCAGTCGGGCGGCAGCGACGTGCTGATGGGCTCGGTCACCACGCGCGACGATGATCTGCATTACCGCCTCAAGCAGGCCCGCATGCATTTGGGGCTGGGAGTCGCGGCCGATGAATGCGCTCTGGTGCTGCGCAGCCTGGCCAGCCTCAAGCTGCGCTTCGAAGCGCACGACCGCAGTGCGATGGCGGTCGCGCAGTGGCTCAAGGCGCGCCCGGAAGTTGCCGCCGTGCTGCATCCCGCCTTTGCCGATTGCCCGGGGCACGATGTCTGGCGCCGCGACTTCACCGGCGCCGGCGGCCTGTTCTCGGTCGTGTTCCATGAACGCTATACGCCGGCCCAGATCGACGCTTTCGTCGAAGGGCTCAAGCTATATGCGATCGGGTTCAGTTGGGGCGGCGCGCACAGCCTGGCCGTGCCGTATCGTGTTTCGACCATGCGCACGGCCACGCGTTGGCCGCATCGCGGCACACTGGTACGGCTCTATATCGGACTGGAAGAAAGTGGCGACCTGATCGCCGACCTCGCGCAAAGCATCGACGCGCATCTGGCCGGCTGATGGCGGCCGCCGCAGCGGCCGGCGCAACCGTCCTTACGCGTCGAACAGGCGCAGCAGTGCGTCGAGCCCGACATGGTTGAACGCCACGCTGGCCTGGGCGCGGACTACCGGCTTGGCGCGAAACGCGATCGACAGGCCCGCGGCGGCCATCATCTGCAAGTCGTTCGAGCCATCGCCGATGACGATCGCCTGATGCGGGGCCGCGCCGATCTGCTCGCACATCTCGCGCACCGCGCGCGCCTTGACCTCCGCATTGACGATCTCGCCCAGCACCCGGCCGGTCAGCCTGCCGTCGACGATCTCCAGCGTATTGGCACGCGTGGCGTCCAGCTTCAGACGCGGTTTGAGCCGCTCGGTGAAATAAGTGAAGCCGCCTGACACCAGCAGGGTTTTCAGTCCCTGCGCCTGAACTCCCAGCAGCATCGATTCCGCGCCTGGCGACAGGCGCAGGCGGTCCTGGTAGACGCGCTCCAGTGCGCCGGCGTCGAGCCCCTTGAGCAGCGCCACGCGGCGCGTCAGGCTTTCGTTGAAATCCTTGATCTCGCCGCGCATGGCCGCTTCGGTGATTGCCGAGACTTCCGCCTTCAAGCCGCAATAGTCGGCAATTTCATCCACGCATTCGATTGTGATGAGCGTCGAGTCCATGTCCATCGCCACCAGCCGGAAATCGGTCAGCCGGCGCCCCTCGGGCAGCAGCGCGTAGTCCCAGCGATGCTGGGTGCACAGGGTCTCGAGTTGGGCGTGCGGCGCCGAGCTGGGGGTAACGTCGGCGATGCGCACCGAGCCGATATGGGACAGGGCATCGTCCACCGACATGTCGTGGCCGGGCAGCAGCGAGCGCAGCGCGGCCAGTTGCGGGGGCGTAAACGGCGTGGTGCCGAGAATAACGAGATTCATGAAAGCAGCGCCGGTTGTGTGGCCGACGTCGATGGAAGAGGGCAAGGGCGCTATTTTAGCTTACTGGCCCGGGCCGCCTGGCGCGCCTGCACGGGCGGCGCGGTGTCGAATTTATGCCAGACCCGACGTAGCTGGCGCCCTGAGCCGAAGCCGGCCTGTTCGGCCACGCGCTCGATGCCAAGCCGGGAATTGGCCAGCAGCTCGCGCGCCAGACCGATCCGCAGCCGGTGCACATAGTCAACCGGGTTGGTGCCCGTATGCTCGCGGAACAGCCTTGTGAAATGGCGTACGCTGGTGCAGGCGAGTTCGGCCATATCGGCGGCACTCCATGGGCGAGCCGGGTCGGCGGTCACCGCATCCTGCACGCGGTGAATCGCCGGGTGAATGTGGTTGCGCCCCTCCAGCCACGGAGATAGTTGCGGATCGCCCCCGGTGCGGCGCAGATAGGCCACCATGTGGCGGGCCACCGCCACCGCGCATAAGGGGGTGGTCAAGCGGCCGATCAAATACAGCATCAGGTCCAACCCGGCCGTGATGCCCGCGCTGGTGTAGACGTTGCCGTCTTCCACATAAAGGCGGTTGGCAACCACCCGAGCCTTCGGGGCGAGTGCCTGGAGGTCGTCGCAACTGGTGTGGTGGGTCGTGCACAGCCGGTCATCGAGCAAACCCGCGCGGCCGGCCAGCAATGCACCGGTACACACACAGGCGAGCCGGTGATACGGTTTCACGGTCTCGCGCAACCATGCCACGGCGCGTGCCTCGGCCGCCGCGACGTGCTGCGCATCGAGCGGCCGCGCCGCGACGGGCAAGGGGTGAGCTACGCTGCCGGTCAGCACCAGCAGCGCGTCCTCGGGCAGCGCGACGGGCGGCGGCTCGAACGGGCCGAGCGTGAGCCCGATCGACGTGTCGAGCGTGGCGCCGGCCGGACTCACGTAAATCAACTCGAACGCCACTTCGTCCTGCATCTGCCCGGCCATGCGCAGCGCCTCGGCTGGCGCCGCCAGGTCGAGCATCAGAACGTGCGGCGTGACGAGAAAATAAACCGGTTGGCGGCGCGGCATGCAAGCGGACTCCACTGGGATTTGCCGAAAGCGCGGGGCGGACTGTTTACGCCACCGCATGCAAACGGATTCTGTCACATCTCGGCCAACACCTGCTCGACCGTGGCGATGCGTGCGAAGCGCTGGTGCAGAACCAGTTCGGTCCGGGCCTTGAGGTCGGCGGCCGAATACACCTGGCCGGAAACCGGGTGGGTCATCGGAAAGGTCAGGGTCGCCTCGGTGATGTAATCGACCAGATAACCGGCATCGGAAGCCGCTCGGGTGGTTGTCTCGCAGCATTGCTCGGTGCGAATGCCCGAGATCAGCAGGCGCCGGATGCCATGGCGCGTCAGCCACGCCTGTAACGGGGTTCCGGCAAGCGCACTGTGCACGACCTTGTCGACCACGAAATCTGGCTTGATCGACAGCGGCGCCAGCGTTTTGACGAACCCCGAGGCACGCGAGAACACGCCGGTTGCTTCATGGTGAAATACCTGGACGATCGGCACACCACGCGCGGCGCAACCGTCGATCAAGGCCTGTTGCCTGCTCAGATAGGCTGGCACATCGGACTCCACCCAGTATGGCCGATGGCGGAATGATTCCTGGACATCGATCACCAGCAGGGCGGTTTGCGCGGCGGGTACGGCGGCGGAGGGGGGCATGGGAACTCCTTGCGTGGTCAGTTGAATAGCCTCCATCGTAAGTCGCGGTCGTCGTCCGGAATACACCGGACCAAGACAGGATTCGGACGTTTTAGGCCATGATTTGATGAGGCCGCTGCCGGAGGCTGGCGGTGCACCGGCGGCAACGGGTTACGTAGCGTGTAACGTAACGAGGCTTCACTTTGCGTTCCGGCGGCGCTTGTCTGGGCAACAGGAAACATTGAAAGGACCGCGCGCGCCCCTGTCGCGCGGCCCTGGAGCGTTACGTCGACATTTTCAGGAATGCGTATTTTCAGCATGGCATGGTCCTTGCGAGATAACACCGCCCATCCGCTGGAGGGCGCGCGGAAATTCGATGCTCTATCGGGTTTCCGTTCAAACCATGAAAAGGAGATGTTCATGAGTTTTCCTTATGTTCAAATCAAGCTGCGGCAGGTTGCCGCCGCAGCCCTCACATTGAGCGGTCTGGTCACGGGAGCGTGGGCGCAATCGCTTCCCACCCTGCCGATCAGCGCGAACGCCGCCGCGAATGTGACGCTCGACGGCGCAGCGTCGCCCTTGCCGATCGGGGTGCCGATGCCGGTTGTGGCGATCCAGGCCATGGCTGGCACGAACGGAATTCATTTGAGCGGCACGGCTGGCGGTCACGCGATTCCGCCGATCGATCTGCCCGGTCTGGGGGCGTTGCCCGGCTTACCTGGCCTGCCTGGTTTGCCCGGTCTGCCTGGTTTGCCCGGTTTGCCAGTTGGTGCTGGCGGACCTCTGGCGCCGGTCACAGACCTCGTAGCGACTCTGACCGGCGCGCTGGGCGGGGCAGCCGGCGGTGGCAACCCGTTGGCGCCGATCTCCGGCGTGGTGTCGGGCCTGACCGGTGCGTTGGCCGGGGCCGGGGGCGGAGTCGTTCCACTGGGACCAGTCAATACGGTGGTAAGCCAGCTGTAGACTTATCGAGTTAATTAGTTATGCAACACGCTGCGCGGCGGTTCACAAAACGACGCGCAGCGCAGGCAAACCCACTACGTTACGTAACGCGTTGAGCCGCCGGCGTAACGCCTCGCAGCGTCCACTACGGTTTTACCGCGCAAAGCAGAAATTCTTCCTGATCGGCATTGAATTAATAAAGCGGAGTCCTACCTTTTTCCGGACTATTGCTGGCGGCATGTATCTTGCACGTGTTTTGTTGCTCGAGATGTTCGAGAGCCGCAGCGAGTCGCACCGCTGTGCCAATACGTCAAAAAGGACACTGCCATGAATACTTCTATTGCCAATGCCATGAAAGGTGGCTTCCTTGGAGCAATGATCCTCCTGGGAGCCGGTTCGGCCCAAGCCCAGAGCCAGCCCTCGAACGCCAACGTCAGGGTCAGAAGTCGGGTAACCGCAGGCGCCCCCGGCAGCGGGAAATATCAGGAGAGGGTAGGAATCGTGCAAAACGCCGAGGTTATGCCGATATCGAATGCGACCCCTGGCGGGCCGCGATCCACTCGTGTGTCCAACGATACCGACGTGTCCCTTAACCGGGTCGACAGTAGTAAGTCTCCAACCGGCGTCGCGATGCCCCAGGCGCAGCCCGAGGGCACCAGCGTGCATTCGAGCACGCATATTCACTACAAGCCTAAAAGGCTTGCGGTCCCGGCCGGAGGTGTGGCGAATTCGCCGCTATCCGGCCTGAGTGCCAACACCACCAACAACGTGGTGGTCGATACAAGCGCGCTACCGCTGCCGGTGAGTTTGCCGGTCCCGGTGGTGGCAATCCAGAGCACGGTCGGCACGGACGGCGTGCAGCTGAGCGATACGATCGGCGGCAAGCCGATATTGCCGCCGATCAATCTGCCGGGCCTGAGCAGCCTGCCGGGCATATCCGGGGCGAGCGACTTGCTGGCGCCGGTTACGGGGGCAGTGGCGAGCGTCACCGGGGCGCTGGGCGGGGCTGCAGGCAGCGGCAGCCCGCTGGCACCCGTCACTGGCGTGGTGTCGGGACTGACAGGTGCCTTGGGTAGCGCGACGGGCGGCAGCAGCCCGCTGGCGCCGGTCACGGGTGTCGTCTCAGGTATCGGTGGGACGAAGGGCAGCGCGACGGGTGCCGGCAGTCCGCTGGCACCGGCCACCG
>JAGXBI010000492.1 GCA_018971155.1 Burkholderiales bacterium | reverse complement strand
GCGGCCGGCCGGCCTGCCCGCGCATCTGCAAAACGGCAATTTCGTGCGGCCCACGGTGCTTGCCAACGTCGAGAACCGCATGCGCGTGGCGCAGGAGGAAATCTTCGGCCCGGTCGCATGCCTGATCCCGTTCAAGGACGAAGCCGACGGCCTGGCGCAGGCCAACGACGTCAAATATGGGTTGGCTTCGTATGTATGGACCCAGGACGTCGGCAAGGTCCATCGCCTGGCACGCAGCATCGAGGCCGGCGTGCCGCCCGGTGTGCTGAACGTGGTACAGGGCTTTGGCGCCACCGCCGGCGACGCGCTGGTGCGGCATCCGGACGTGCGCGCGGTGTCGTTTACCGGGGGCACCGCCACCGGTCAGCGCATTATCGAACGGGCCGGCCTGAAGAAATTTTCGATGGAGCTCGGCGGCAAGTCGCCGGTGCTGATTTTCGACGATGCCGACCTCGAGCGGGCGCTCGATGCGGCCCTGTTCACGATCTTCTCGATCAACGGCGAGCGCTGCACCGCCGGGTCGCGCATCTTCGTGCAGGAAACCGTCTACGACGATTTCGTGCGCCGCTTCGCCGAGCGCGCCGACCGCCTGACGGTGGGCGATCCGACCGACGAGCGGACTCACGTAGGCGCCATGATCACACGCCAGCACTGGGACAAGGTCACCGGCTACATCCGCCTGGGCGAGCAGGAGGGCGCCTCGATCGTGGCCGGCGGCCCCGAGCGGCCGGCCGGCCTGCCCGCACATCTGCAGAACGGCAATTTCGTGCGGCCCACGGTGCTTGCCAACGTCGAGAACCGCATGCGGGTGGCGCAGGAGGAAATCTTCGGCCCGGTCGCGTGCCTGATCCCGTTCAAGGACGAAGCCGACGGTCTGGCGCAAGCCAACGACGTCAAATATGGGTTGGCTTCGTACGTATGGACCCAGGACGTCGGCAAGGTCCATCGCCTGGCACGCGGCATCGAGGCCGGCATGGTGTTCGTCAACAGCCAGAATGTGCGCGACTTGCGCCAGCCGTTCGGCGGCGTCAAGGCATCGGGTACCGGCCGCGAAGGGGGAGAATACAGCTTCGAGGTATTCGCCGAAATCAAGAATGTGTGCA
>JAGXBI010000244.1 GCA_018971155.1 Burkholderiales bacterium | reverse complement strand
ATCTTGTGGGCCTGCACCATGTTCATCGACCGCGACCGTCAATTCCTGCACGACCGCCTGGCCGGCACCCGGCTCGTCAGCGTCATCGACGCACCGAGCCCGCCCAAGGCCGCCTGACCGATCGCTCGCGCGGCGGGCGATACCCCGCGACTCGCGGCGGGTCGCCAAAAAGGCGCTCGCACGCGGTGCGCCGCAGGCCAGAAGACGTCCACCCTCGCTGTTGGCAAAGCACAACAGCGCGCTTCACATTGTGACTGTCATCGGCATTTCACATCAGCATGGCGCAATGCGGTCATGTTGAATGCGATGGACGGTCGGCATGACGACACCCCACAGAATGCTCTCGCGCACCCTGGCTCGCCAGAGTGACAACTTTCCGGCCGAGCGTCCCTTCGCGAGCCCGAGCGGGCTGCGTCACGACGATCCCGATGCGGACCGGCACAGCCCGTCGCCCGAAAATACCCGGCGTTATCGGGCAATCTGGCTATCCGATATCCACCTGGGCACCAACGGATGCCAGGCCGATTACCTGCTCGATTTCCTGCGCCACCACGAATCCGACTACCTCTATCTGGTCGGCGACATCATCGACGGCTGGCATCTTCGCAAGGGCTGGCACTGGCCGCAGGCGCACAACGATGTCGTACAGAAGCTGCTGCGCAAAGCGCGCAAGGGCACGCAGGTCATCTATGTGCCGGGCAATCACGACGAAGTCGCCCGCCAGTTTTGCGGGCTCGCGTTCGGTGACATCGCCGTGCGCGACGAAGCGTTCCATACCACGCTGGCGGGTCAGCGTCTGTGGATCACCCACGGCGACCTGTTCGACGGCGTGGTGCAGCACGCCAAGTGGCTCGCCTACCTGGGCGACTCCCTCTACACGATGGTGCTGGTGCTCAACCGCTGGTTCAATCGCGTGCGTCACCGGCTCGGCTTTCCGTACTGGTCGCTGTCGCAGTACCTCAAGCATCAGGTGAAAAACGCCGTCAATTTCATCTCGGCTTTCGAACACGTGATGGCTGACGAGGCGCGTCGGCGCGGGTGCGACGGCGTCGTCTGCGGACACATTCACAAAGCTGAAATTCGCGATATCGACGGCGTCCTGTATTGCAACGACGGCGACTGGGTCGAGAGTCTGTCAGCGCTCGTGGAAACCGACGAGGGTGAGTTGCGCATCGTCTACTGGACTCAGCGGCACGGCGCCGCGGCGCACACGCTCAAAAGCCGCGCCACCGTTTAACAACACACTTCACTCAGCGACCGAGAGGCATCCTTATGAGAATCATGATCGTGACCGACGCCTGGGAGCCGCAAATCAACGGCGTGGTCCGCACGCTGAAAAACACCATGGCGCAGCTTCAGTTGCTGGGCCATACCGTGGAATTGCTCACACCGCTCGAATTCCGCACCGTGCCGTGCCCGACGTACCCCGAGATCCGCCTGTCGATCCTGCCGGCGCGGCGCTTCGCCCAACGGGCCGAGACCTTCCGCCCGGATGCCCTGCACATCGCCACCGAAGGCCCGCTCGGCCTGGCAGCACGCCGCTGGGCAGTGCGCAACGCCTTCCCGTTCACCACCGCCTACCACACGCGCTTTCCCGAATACGTGCAGGCGCGCTTCGGCATTCCGCTGCCGGCCACCTACCGCTTTCTGCGCTGGTTTCACAGTCGCTCGCAAGCGGTGATGGCGCCCACGCCGGTCGTCAAGCGCGACCTGGAGGCGAACGGCTTCAAGAACGTAACGCTTTGGACTCGTGGCGTCGATCTGGACATCTTCCACCCGCAGGAATCGCACGTCCTGAACACCTCCCACCCGATTTTCCTGTACGTCGGGCGCGTCGCGGTCGAAAAAAACATCGAAGCCTTCCTCGCGCTCGACCTGCCTGGCTCCAAATGGGTCGCCGGCGAGGGTCCCCAACTGGCTCACCTGCGCTCGCGCTACCCCGACGTCAATTACCTCGGCATGCTCTCGCAGCCCGAGCTGGCCAAGGTCTATGCGTCGGCCGACGTGTTCGTGTTTCCCAGCAAAACCGACACCTTCGGTCTGGTCTTGCTCGAGGCGATGGCCTGCGGCCTGCCGGTGGCGGCCTATCCGGTGACCGGCCCGATCGACGTGCTGGCCGGCAGCGCCCCGGGAAGCGCCGGCGCACTGCATGAAGATCTGCGCGAGGCTTGCCTGAACGCGCTGAAAGTACCGCGCCAGGGCGCCCGCGCCTGGGCCGAGCGCTTCTCCTGGCAAGCGGCGTCGATGGAATTCCTGGCCCACCTGCATCCGCGCGACGCCAACGCCGGACCGGTCGCGCAAACCGCATAGGCCGTGGCGCGGGCCACGCCCTCGGGGCCAAAACAGGCTTGGCAGTCCAATCGCGCCGGGTATAATCAATCGGATAACATTCCGATAATAGCTAGCGGAAGCTCCTCCGCATACCGGGCCGCCAGTCATGGAAGCAAAACCGCCTCGCCGCACCCGCGAACGGATTCTCGAAGTTTCGCTGAGATTGTTCAATGACATCGGCGAACCCAACGTAACGACCACCACGATTGCCGAGGAGATGAAAATCAGCCCCGGCAATCTTTACTATCATTTCCGCAACAAAGACGACATCATCAACAGCATCTTTGCCCAGTTCGAGCATGAAATCGAACGGCGCCTGCGCCTGCCGGACGATCACAAGCCACTGATCGACGAGGTCTGGACCTACCTGCAATACCTGATCGGCTTCCTGTGGCAATACCGCTTCCTGTACCGCGACCTGAACGACCTGCTGGCGCGCAACCGCACGCTCGAGACCCACTTCAAGCAGATCATCATTCACAAGCAGCGCTTCGCGCGGGAGATGTGCGACCTGCTGGTGGCCGACGGGGAAATGGATATCAAGCCCGGAGAGATCGAACCACTGACCACCAATATGGTCGTGATCTCGACTTATTGGCTGTCCTATCAATTCGTCATGAATCCGCGAAAGTACAACGACCCCGAGGAAATCGGCGCTGATCTGCGGCTGGCCAGTTATCACATCCTCTCGCTGATGGCCCCCTACCTGCGCGGACGCTCTCGCGAGCTGTTCGACAAGATGGCCCGCGAGCAGGACGGGGGGCGCGCGGCATGATGCGATCGGTGTGCGTCTACTGCGGCGCCAGTGCCGGCGTGCGCCCCGCCTATGCGCAGGCCGCGGCGATGCTCGGGCAGCGGCTGGCCGAGCGCAACATCCGCCTGATCTACGGCGGCGGCAAGGTCGGCCTGATGGGCGTCGTGGCCGACGCCGTCCTGGCGCATGGCGGCCAGGTCATCGGTGTCATTCCCGAGGCACTGCTGAAAAAGGAAGTGGGCCATCACGGCCTGACCGAGCTGCACGTGGTCGCGAACATGCACCAGCGCAAGCAGATGATGGCCGACCAGTCCGATGCATTCATCGCCATGCCCGGCGGGATCGGCACTTGCGAGGAACTGTTCGAAGTCTTCACCTGGCTGCAGATCGGCTACCATGCCAAGCCGATCGGCCTGCTCAATGTCGAGCATTACTACGACCCGCTGCTCGGTTTCCTGCAGCACATGGTCAGTGAAAATTTCCTGCAGCGCGCCCAGCTGGAGCAATTGCAGATTGCCGCCGAGCCGGCTGCGCTGCTCGATTGTCTCGCGGACTTCAAGCCGACCCACGTCGATCGCTGGACACAGCAACGCGATCAAGTCTGAACGCGCCCGGGGCGCTCAGAACGACGACCCCGGCAAGCCCAGGAAAGCCTCCTCCTCAGGGGTCGACACCCGGCCCAGCGCGCGATTGCGGTGCGGGTACCGACCGAATCGCTCGATCACTTCGGCGTGCCTGCGCGCCCATTCGAGCGGGCCGGCGATCTGCTCGCGTTGCGCCAGCAAGCCAAACAGGCGCAGCGACTCGCGCTGGCTCTGCAGGCTCTCGTCATGCTCGAACGGCAAATACACGAACCAGCGGTGATACGGCGTCGGCAGCTGGCTGTCGGCTCCGGTATCCACCATGCGCCGCGCCAGTGCGAGGGCCTGCGCATCGCCGGCAAAGGCGCGCGCGTCGTCCCGATAAAGATTGCGCGAGAACTGATCGAGCAGCACGATCAGGGCGCAGGCGCTGGCCGGCGCCTCGGCCCACGCGTTGAGTTGTCCGTCGAGCGCGCGTGCATGAAGCGCGCCGAACGTGCGCCCGATCGCCTGGTCGGTAGCCGGCGACTTGGTGAACCACAAACTCCGCTCGGCATTGAATTCTGGCGAGCCAGGCGCGCCGAACCAGAAATCGAGCACTTCCTGCCAGGCATCGATGGGTGCGCTCATGCCAGCTCCAGTACGATGCGGCGCGTGCGCGCGGTCTTCTTTTCGATCTTCGCGACCCGCATCGGGCCCACCTCCCGAGTGTTGGCCACATGTGTGCCGCCGCATGGCTGCAGGTCAACTCCTTCGACGTTCACCAGCCGCACCCACCCCAGCCCGCTCGGCGGCTTGACGCTCATGGTCCGCACCAGTTCCGGGCGCGCCGCGAGCTCCTCGTCGCTAATCGAGTCGATCGTCACCGGGTGCGCCCCCGCCACCAGCGCCGCCAGTCCCGCCTCCACGGTCTCGCGCGCGATCGGCTCGTTGGTGACGAAATCCAGTCGGGCATACTCGGTCGTAATGCTGCAGCCATCCACCGGGTACGGTAAAACCGCGCACATCAGATGCGACGCTGTGTGAAAACGCATATGCCGATAGCGGCGTGTCCAGTCGATTTGCGCGGCAACCGGCATGCCCACCACCAGCGTCTGCAGCAGTGCCTCCTGGCCTGGCGCCGGCAAGTGCACCGCGTCGTCTGGGGTAGCCTCGGGATGCTTCGATTTGCGCGTATCGGCAATCGCCAGGCGCGCGCCGTCGGGCAGCACAAGCGATCCGGCGTCGCCGGCCTGGCCACCGCCATGCGGATAAAACACCGTCCGGTCCAGTGCAATGCCGGTGTCATCGATCCGGGTCACGATCGCCATGCATTCCTGCAAATAGGCATCGCTGCGAAACAAGGCCTCGGTAGCCATCAACTCCCTCCCGCGTCGTGTTGATCAACGATGTCGCGCAGGCCTCACCCCGCGCGGTTGCGCATCCAGTCGGCCGTCTGGAAAAACGCCTGCATCAACCGCTCCTGCAATGCCTGCGGCACCCCCGTGTCCTGCATCGCCCAGGCCATGCACCTGAGCCACTGGTCGCGCTCGTCGCTGGCGATGGCGAATGGCAGGTGGCGTGCCCGCAAGCGCGGGTGGCCAAAACGCTCGATATAGTGGTCCGGCCCGCCCAGCCAGCCGCACAGAAACCAGAAAAGCTTGTCGCGCGAACCGTCGAGCGACTCGGGATGCAACCGGCGTATGCCGGCAAATTCCGATTCAAGGTCCATCAAATCATAAAAGCGGTCGACCAGCGTGCGCACGGCCTGTTCGCCGCCCAATAATGCAAAGGCACTCGGCGCCTGGTCGGCCGCCGTCGCGTCGGTTGTCTCGGAACTCGTTGCCATCGATGATCTTTCGTTACCAATCCAGTCAAATTTCTCGCAGCGTGCGCAGGGCCGATTGCCGCAATACCGCGCGCAGGCCGCTCCAGCCGCCTGCCAACGCGCACAAAATACCGCCGCCGACGCCCGCGAGCGCCAGCCACGGATTCACCGCCAGCGTGAAGTCGAACACCTCGCGCGCGA
>JAGXBI010000243.1 GCA_018971155.1 Burkholderiales bacterium | reverse complement strand
CTCAAGGTGGCGCATTTGCCCTTGTAATTGCGCGATCTTCTCTTTGAGTCGAGTCGTCTTGGCTTCTACCTCGGGCGGTTGCGTTCGATCCGCCGTCTCTAACGCGCTCAGGTAAGTAAGCGCCCGGCGAACCCATCTTGACGACGCTTTCAGAACGGGACTTAATCGAGCGGTTCCCAGCAGTGCGGCAGCAGTTCACCGATACGGCTGGCCGGCTGGGTTGGCAGCCGCTCCAGAATATCCTTCATATACGCATAAACATCGTGCCCGTTGAGCCGGGCCGAATGGATCAGGCTCATCACGGCAGCAGCGCGCTGGCCGGCGCGCAAACTGCCGGCAAATAGCCAGTTCTTGCGTCCGGTCGCAATCGGCCGGATCTGGTTCTCCACCCAGTTATTATCGATGGGCAGCGCGCCGTCGTCCAGGTAGCGCGTCAGCGCGCCCCAGCGTCCCAGGCTGTAATCGATCGCCCTGGCGGTGGCGCTGCCATCGGGCACCCGTTGCCGCTGTGCCAGCAGCCAGGCATGCAAGGTATCGGCCACCGGTCTGGCCTGTTGCTGCCGCATCTCGTACCGCTGGTCAGCATCACGGTCTTGTGCTGCCCGTTCGACCTCGTACAGCACGCCGAACAGCTTGAGCGCCTCCTCGGCAATCTGGCTGCTGTGGTTGGCCCACAATTCATGGAATTTGCGACGCGCATGCGCCATGCAGCCGGCTTCCGTCACACCTTGCCTGAACAGCGCCTTGTAGCCACTGTAATCGTCGCACACCAGCGTGCCGCGCCAAGCACCTAGAAACGCATCGGCATGCCGGCCGCCGCGACTCTCGGCAAAGTCGAACACCACTGCTTTCATCGGATCAAATGCCGTACTGCAGTAACTCCACAAGTAGGCCCGATGCGTCTTGCCGTTGCCGGGCTTAAGCATTTGCACCGGCGTCTCGTCGGCATGCAGTACCGTCTGCTTTAGCAGCGCTTCGCGCAAGGCTTCCACCAGCGGCTGCAATTGCACGCCGCATTGGCCAACCCATTGCGCCAGTGTGGAATCCGCAATGCCTAACCCGGCACGCTCGAAGATGTCGGACTGCCGGTACAAAGGGAGGTGGTCGGCGTACTTGGCCACCAGCACATGCGCCAGCAAGCCGGCGGTCGGAATCCCCTTGTCGATGATGTGCGGCGCCACCGGCGCCTGCACCAGCGTCTCGCATTGGCGGCACGCCCATTTGCCGCGCACATGGCGCTCCACCGTGAAGACGCCTGGTTGGTAATCGAGCTTCTCGGCAATATCCTCGCCGATGCGCTGCAACTGGCAGCCACAGCGGCAGACGGTCGATGCCGGCTCATGATGGATGTCCTTGCGCGGCAGAGTGGGCGGCAAGGGGGTACGTTTGGGTTGCTGTTTATCGCGGGTGCCGGCTGCCGGTGGCGCCAGTTTCTTGATCTCGAGTGACACCGCTTCCATGTCCATGTCGAGCGTCTCGAACAACAGCCGTTGCTGTTCCCCAGTATAAATTTCGCTGGTGGCAGCGAACTTGAGACGCTTGAGCGTGGCATTCTCGTGGGTGAGCTTGTCGATCAGCGTTTGCTTGGTGCGGACCTCGACCATCAGGCGCGCAGCCAGTTTCCGCACTTCTTCTTCGCTGAGCCGATCGAGGTCTGCCGGTGAGTTCATGCGCCGCAGTTTGCCAGAACCGGGGCGCCGGGTGAATCGAAACTGTTTACATCCCTGTGGGGAATCCGTCACACCACGGTGATGGCATGGTCTTGCGCCAGGGTCTGCCAGGGCAGGCCTGTTACCAGTGCGCCAAGCTGCTCGACATTGAGCGCAACGGTCATGGTGGCGGCGCCATCCGTCCAGGCAAAGCGCCCCTTGTTCAGACGTCGCGCCGCCAGCCAAATACCGAAGCCGTCGTAGACCAGCACCTTCATGCGCGTGGCGCGCTTGTTGGCGAACAGGTAGGCATGGTGGGGCCGTGCGGCGCCGAACACCTTGACCACCCGTGCCAGGGTGGTATCGGCACCGGCCCGCATGTCCAGCGGCTCGGTGGCCAGCCAGATGGCGTCGATGCGGATCACCGCAAGACCTCGCGCAGCCAGTGTGCGCATTCGGTAGTGGCCGCCATCGGCCAGGACACGGCCACACTGACCGGGCCTCGCCGCAGTTCAAGCCGAATGTCGGCCGCACCGCTTGACGCGGCGGGCGCGATTGGCACTGGAATAAAGCCATCCATCGCCGACATCGTCACCGGGGTGCAGCGTGCCAGGGATTGGCGACGCCACTTGTGCACGATGTTGGCGTTGATGCCGTGGGCCATGGCCACGCGCGCCACCGACATGCCGGGTTGCTCGCATTCTGCAAGAATTTGCGCCTTGAGCGTTGCGCCGTAACGGCGCCGTTGGATCTTCGTATCGGTCATAGGTGTCCACCTGTTTTTAGGTGGGCACCATGATCCTTACGCTTACGGCGCTTCTCAAGATGACATTGCCGGGCGCTTACGATTCTTCATCAGTCGATCTGCGCCGACATCTCGCGCGGACAAAGAAAAACCCGCTACGGCAGTCCACCGCAGCGGGTTTTCGACCGAGTAGCACTACTCGGTCAAGAGACACCGAAGTGTCTTGTGTGTTGCGTCAGCACTCTGCTTACGGACGGCTGCCAGTCGGGAACGGCCATGCCGCCGCCGGGTTCAGCACTGTTTTGGCCGGCGCAGCAGCAGGGGCTGCAGCGGGCGCAGCAGGCTTGGCGGCCGGCTTCTTCGCAGCGGGCTTTTTCGCAGCAGGTTTCTTCGCAGCAGGCTTCTTGGCTGCAGCCTTTTTCGCCGGCGCTTTCTTTGCGGCGGCTTTCTTGGCCGGAGCTTTTTTCGCTGCGACTTTCTTCACTGCGGCTTTCTTGGCCGGTGCCTTCTTGGCGGCAACCTTCTTCACTGCCGCTTTCTTCGCCGGTGCCTTCTTGGCAGCAACTTTCTTCACTGCGGCTTTCTTGGCCGGCGCTTTCTTGGCTGCGACTTTCTTCACTGCGGCTTTCTTGGCCGGTGCCTTTTTGGCGGCAACCGCTTTCTTGGCGGCGGGCTTCTTGGCGGCCGGAGCCTTCTTCGCTACCGGTTTTTTGGCAGCAGGTTTTTTCGCAGCAACAGGTTTTTTCTTAGCAGTAGCCATCATGCTCTCCTTGACTTGAGAATCGATAGAATCAAACAAACCACCTGAGAAGGAAACCCGACCAGTGCGCCAACAGGCGCGCAGCGAGCGGGCTATTCATCGGCGTACGCATCAAGCTATGGCTGCTTACGCTAATGAATTCGGCATTGCGCGCAGGCTGACGGAACACGGCCGGCCAGCGCGCAAAAAAATTGCCGGCGACTTTGCCGCCAGCAATTCGGTTGTAGTGATGTTGGTGAAGCGTCAGTTTTTTGGGAGGGTAGCTTGCCTGTCCCGTCATCGGGAGGAAGGAGACTGCGATAGCGGATAAGCGTGACGACTGCCTGCTATGCACCAAGGTTTTGACGCTCCTTATCTACCAGTTCTCTGTACTGAGAGGAAAGCAATGCGCTTTCTGGTTATCGAGACTGCATTTAATTGAGCGAATAATAATTCTTTTGTGATGCGATGTTAATACTTTCTACACGAAAAACGCGCACGACACCGCATCACGAATCCAATGTGTTGTATTTGATGCACACTGCGGAGCACAGCATGCATCACGCAACATCAATCCCAACTCAACGCACCGCCGGTTTGATATTCGATGACGCGCGTCTCGAAGAAATTTCTCTCCTTCTTCAGATCGATCATCTCGCTCATCCAGGGGAACGGATTCTCTTCATTGGGGAATAGCGGCTCGAGTCCGATCTGCGTGCAGCGGCGGTTGCAGATGAAGCGCAGATAGCTCTTGAACATGGCCGCATTCAGGCCCAGCACGCCACGCGGCATGGTGTCTTCGGCGTAGCGGTACTCGAGATCGACGGCATGCTTGAACAGCTCGCGCAGTTCGTCGCGGAACTCGGAGGTCCACAGATGCGGATTTTCCAGCTTGATCTGGTTAATGAGGTCGATGCCGAAATTGCAGTGCATCGACTCGTCGCGCAGGATGTATTGATACTGCTCGGCAGCGCCAGTCATCTTGTTCTGGCGACCGAGCGCCAGGATCTGAGTGAAGCCGACGTAGAAGAACAGGCCTTCCATGATGCAGGCGAACACGATCAGCGATTTGAGCAACTTCTGATCCGTCTCCAGCGTCCCGGTCTTGAAGGCCGGGTCGGTCAGCGTGTCGATGAACGGGATCAGGAATTCGTCCTTGGCTCGGATCGCAGCGACTTCGTGATAGGCATTGAAGATCTCGCCCTCGTCGAGCCCCAGGCTCTCCACGATGTACTGGTAGGCGTGGGTATGGATCGCTTCCTCGAAGGCCTGCCGCAACAGGAACTGCCGGCACTCCGGTGCCGTGATATGGCGATAGGTGCCCAGCACGATGTTATTGGCGGCCAGCGAATCGGCCGTGACGAAGAAGCCAAGGTTGCGCTTGATGATGCGCCGCTCGTCTTCGGTCAGGCCGTTGGGGTCCTTCCATAGCGCGATGTCGCGCGACATGTTGATTTCCTGCGGCATCCAGTGATTCGCGCAGCCCGCCAGATATTTCTCCCACGCCCACTTATATTTGAACGGAACGAGCTGGTTGACGTCGGTCGCCCCGTTGATCACGCGCTTGTCGGCGGCGTTGACGCGGCGGTTCGAGGTGGCCGAGATCGTGTTCGGGTTGCCTGCGGTGTCGGTACCAAGAATATTGCCGCGCACGGCGCTTGGCGGCAACGCCTGGTCGTCGGCGCGCGGCGCGACGGCGGGTTGCAGTGCCGGACGGCCCTGAGCCAACGCCTGGGCGCCCGGTTGAGCGGCAGGGGCGAGATCATCATCCCAAGTCAGCATGGTTATTTTCCTCTATGCATTGATTTACACCAGCCGTTGCCGCCCTGATTGCGGCGGCAACGGTCTTGTCTGCAATTCGGCAGCCCCGTCGCACGAGAGCGCCTGGGGCGCATCGGCGGCCCCGGGGCGAAGCCATCGCAGCGATTCTTATTGGCAGTTAAGAAGAGTAGAGAGGGCAGTGACTGAGTAATTGATGTTGAACTTCATAGAGCGTTTTCCTTTCGGTCGTGGGTGTGTTGGTAGATATTGTCCGTAATGCTGTCGTTAAACAAACCCAAGCGATGCAGTTACGGACATTTTAGTTGATCGAGGTCGTTGTTCTCGGCCAGCGATCGTTTGCGCAGCACTTGATTGAGTATTTGCAAGTCGAGTGCAGCGGCGTGATGAGTTGCTCGAGGTTCGGATGGCACACTCTGCCGCGGCGATGTCTCCAACAAGTACCACCTGGCTAACACCGCGTGTGATCGCTGTGTACAGGAGAGCGTTGTCAAGAAGCTTTCCGCTACGCACAGGAACGATCACTCGGTCGAACTGAGATCCTTGCGACTTGTGAACGGTAATGGCATAGGCGTGCGTAACATGCCGAAGGTGGTCTGCGTTGAGTTCGTATGTGCTGCCTTCAAACTCAACCGAACAAACCGGCGAGGAGGCATCCCAAGGGTTTACGAGGGCAAGAATTTGTCCGAGTGCCCCATTTCGTGGACCAAGGGTGTAGTCGTTGGCTCGGTCTCGCTCGGCGATCCAAGCTTCGAAGGTCGTAACAGCCTTAGCGGCCAGTTCTGCTGTGCTGCTCATGTC
>JAGXBI010000242.1 GCA_018971155.1 Burkholderiales bacterium | reverse complement strand
GGCGCGCTCGCCCGCGCCGGCTGCGCGCCGACCACGAACACGCCACTGCCGCGCCGGGTCTCGAGCAGGCCGCGCGCGACGAGCCGCTGAATCGCCTCGCGCACGGTGGCGCGCGAGACGCCATGTGACTCGGCCAGCGCGCGTTCGGACGGCAGGCGCGTGCGCTCGCGCCAACTGCCTTCGAGAATCCGGTTTTCCAGGTCCTTGACGACGCGCCCGAGCAGGCCTCGGGCAACGGTGGGGGTGGTCATGGCGAAATGTCGATCCAATGTGGTCAGACCAATTTGCCCGACCGGTTGGCATTATTCCACAATTGCCCTCAGGCCCGGCGCGCTGCCCTCACTTTGACGATTGCGTCGCGGCAACCCAACCACCCCAGAGGAGAGAACATGGAGACGCTGGTTTTGCTGATCAAGCCGCAGGACGACGTGGCGATCGCGCGCAACGCGCTGGCCGCCGGCACAGTGCTGGCCGAACTGGACGGCATCGTCGCGCGCGACGCCATTCCCGCGGCGCACAAGGTTGCGGTGCGCGCGATT
Source organism: Burkholderiales bacterium (assembly GCA_018971155.1). Taxonomy (GTDB): domain Bacteria; phylum Pseudomonadota; class Gammaproteobacteria; order Burkholderiales; family Burkholderiaceae; genus Pandoraea. Next base: position 5,188 of record JAGXBI010000242.1, on the reverse strand, counting down.
GCCGAGGGCGCGCCGGTGCGCCGCTACGGGCAGATCATCGGCTTTGCCACGCGGGCCATCGAGCCGGGCGAGCACGTTCACGTGCACAACCTGTCGATGGGTACGTTCGATCGCGACTATGCCTTCGGCAGCGACGTCAAGGCGGTGGCGCCGGCCGCGGCGCCGGCAACGTTCATGGGCATCCGCAGGGCCGATGGGCGGGTCGCGACGCGCAACTACATCGGCGTAGTCAGCACGGTCAACTGCTCGGCGACGGTCAGCAAGCTGGTGGCCCGGCATTTTGCCGCGCCCGGCAAGCTCGACGCTTACCCGAACGTGGATGGCGTCGTGCCCATCACGCACAGCTTTGGCTGCTGCATCGACCACAACGGCGAAGGCATCCAGCAATTGCGCCGCACGCTGGGCGGCTTTGTGAAGCATCCGAACTTCGCGGCCGTACTGGTGATCGGCCTCGGCTGCGAGGCCAACCAGATGGGCGCGATGTTCCTGGCCGAGGGCGTCAACGCCGGGCCGACGGTAGTGCCGCTGGTCATGCAGGAATTGGGCGGGACGCAGAAAACGGTCGATGCCGCCATCGCGGCGATCGACGCCATGCTGCCGGCGGCCAACCAGGTCAAGCGCGAGCCGCTGCCGGTCTCGCACCTGAATATCGCGCTGCAATGCGGGGGGTCCGACGGCTATTCGGGCATTACCGCGAATCCGGCGCTGGGCGCGGCAGTCGACCTGCTGGTGCAGCACGGCGGCACGGCGATTCTCTCGGAGACCCCGGAGATCTACGGCGCGGAGCACCTTTTGACGCGCCGCGCGATCTCGCGCGAAGTCGGCGAGAAAATCGTCGAGCGGATTCACTGGTGGGAAGATTATGCGCAGCGCGAAAAAGGCAGTATCGACAACAACCCGACCCCGGGCAACAAGGCCGGCGGGCTGACCACGATTCTCGAGAAATCGCTCGGCGCAGTCGCCAAGAGCGGATCGACGCCGCTCATGGGCGTGTACCGCTACGCCGAGCCAGTCGACACGCATGGCCTGGTGTTCATGGATGCCCCGGGCTACGATCCGATGGGCGCCACCGGCCAGATCGCCAGCGGCGCAAACCTGGTGGTGTTTACCACCGGCCGCGGCTCTTGCTTCGGCGCCAAGCCCGCGCCCTCGATCAAGGTGGCGACCAACACGCCGATGTTCAACCGGATGCGCGACGACATGGACGTCAATTGCGGCGACATCATGGACGGCGGCGCGACCGTCATGCAAAAAGGCGAGGAGATTTTTCACGCCATCCTGCGCGTGGCCTCGGGCGAGCAAAGCAAGAGCGAGGCGTTGGGTGTCGGCGACGAGGAATTCGTGCCGTGGATGATCGGCGCGCAGATGTAGGCGCCGCGGCGATGATGTGCCGGCTTGCCGATGGCGAGCCGGCACGCCGATTGGCCTGCCCAGAGGGACTCGAACCCCCGACCCTCAGCTTAGAAGGCTGATGCTCTATCCAGCTGAGCTATGGGCAGCCATGCGGTGCGCGAGCAAGCGCGCACCGGGGCGGAATTATAACTTACTCCCCGCCAGCCGCCATGCCGAGATGCGCGGCGCCCGCCTCGCTCAGTGCGCGCTGGCCCTGGAAAACAGGTTGAGCACCAGCACGCCGCTGACGATCAGCGCCATGCCGACGACGGCCGGCGCGTCGAGCCGTTGCTGATAGACGAGCCAGCCGACCAGCGACACCAGCACGATACCCAGCCCCGACCAGATCGCATAAGTGATGCCGATCGGGATTGTCCGCAGCGTCAGCGACAGGCAATAGAACGCCACGCCGTAGCCGGCGACAACCAGCAGCGACGGCCCGATGCGGGTGAAGCCGTCGGCCGCCTTGAGCGAGGAAGTGGCGATCACCTCGGCGACGATGGCGATCAGCAGGTAGGCATAAGCCATGGCAATTTCGTGTAGTGCGATGGGAAACGCCGCCGACTTTACCATGCGTGCGGACACGTCCCATCCCAAAGACATGACAATGTCCGGCCCGCCTGACAATGCATTTGCATTGACTTTGAAATGCAATCGCATTACCATGGCATCCCCACCGGCCCGGAGAATGTCATGCCCGCCACCCTTGAAGTCGAATCCACGCTGACCGACCGATACCAGACCACGGTGCCGGAAACCGTGCGGCGCGCCCTTCGCCTGGGCAAGCGCGACAAGATCCATTACACGATCCGCCCCAACGGCGAAGTCGTGCTGACTCGCGCCGAGTCCCCCGAGGACGACGATCCTGCGCTCGCGCCCTTCCTGGGCTTCCTGGCCCGTGACATCGCCAGCCATCCGGAACGCCTGCGAGCCATCGACGCTCGCTTCGTGAAGCGTTTGCAGTCGCTGACGGGCGATATCGAGATCGATCTTGATGCTCCGTTGTCGGCGGACGATGAATGAGCAGCGGCAACCCCATACCCCTGGTCATTCACGGCTGGACCATTTTCGCTCACCCGCTGTTCCTGGCTCAGCTCGAAGCGCTGGCTCAACAGGTCGAGGCACTCAAGCGCAAGGATCCGGCCGGATACATGAAAAAAAATGTCACCAAAAGGCTTGCGGCGATAAACAAACTGGCGTTCGATATCATTGAGCAAGACCCGACGCGGCCAGAGTACCGGCAAGGCAACACGCTCGGCGACGAACACAGGCACTGGTTCAGGGCCAAATTCTTTCAGCAATACCGGCTGTTTTTCCGCTATCACGCGTCAAGCAGGGTAATCGTATTCGCATGGGTCAATGACGAAGGCGGCAAGCGTGCATACGAGAGCGCCGACGACGCATACCGGGTGTTTCGCAGAATGCTGGCAAGCGGCCATCCGCCGGATGACTGGGACCAATTGCTGGCCGAGGCGTGCGCCGAGGGGCGACGCCTGCAGCAGTTCGCCTCGGGCATCGGGTCATAGGGCTTGGCTGCGGCGGCCAATAGCGGTGCCAATGTGGCATCCGGGCGGATCGAGCCGTTGGCCCCACCCGCATAACGGGCACGGCTCAGGCGAAACCAGTGTCCGAGCCTCGGCGATGTTCCTCAGCGAGCCGAAGGTGACGTTGCGGCTTTGATCCGACATCCGCCCACCAGCAGTGTCCAAACACGCCGCCTGCTGCTACACTGCCTGCACGGCGCGTTCGTGCCGTACGTCGCTCGGACGGTCCGGGCGCTTACGTTCAGGAAAATCATGTCAGGCTCTCAAGGCTCGCGCAGCTTTGCGCGTATCAATCGTCTTCCCCCTTACGTTTTCAATATCACCGCCGAACTCAAGATGGCGGCCCGCCGGCGCGGCGAGGACATCATCGATCTGAGCATGGGCAATCCCGACGGCCCGACGCCGCCGCATATCGTCGCCAAGCTGGTGGAGGTCGCGCAACGGCCCGATACCCACGGTTACTCGGCCTCCAAGGGCATTCCGCGCCTACGGCGCGCGATCTCGCATTGGTACCGCGATCGCTACGGCGTGACGATCGACCCCGATACCGAGGCGATCGCCACGATCGGCTCGAAGGAGGGGCTGGCGCACCTGATGCTGGCCACGCTCGATCGCGGCGATACGGTGCTGGTGCCCAACCCGAGTTACCCGATTCACATTTACGGCGCGGTGATTGCCGGCGCCGACGTGCGTTCGGTGCCGATTCTGCCCGGAGTGGACTTCTTCGCCGAGCTGGAGCGCGCGATCCGCGAGAGCTATCCGAAGCCGCGCATGATCATTCTGGGTTTTCCGTCGAACCCGACCGCGCAGTGCGTCGAGCTGGACTTTTTCGAGCGCGTGGTGGCACTGGCCAAGCAGCACGACATCCTGGTGGTCCACGATCTAGCCTATGCCGATATCGTCTTCGACGGCTGGCGCGCGCCGTCGATCATGCAGGTGCCGGGCGCGAAGGACATCGCGGTCGAGTTTTTCACGCTGTCCAAGAGCTACAACATGGCCGGCTGGCGGATCGGTTTCATGGTGGGCAACCGCGACCTGGTCGCCGCGCTGGCGCGCATCAAGAGCTATCACGACTACGGCACTTTCACGCCGTTGCAGGTGGCGGCCATTGCCGCGCTCGAAGGCGACCAGCAGTGCGTGGCCGAGATTCGCGCGCAATATCAGCGGCGCCGCGACGTGCTCTACAAGGGGCTGCACGAAGCGGGCTGGCCGGTCGACCTGCCGAAGGCCTCGATGTATATCTGGGCGCGCATCCCGGAACCCTACCGGGCGCTGGGCTCGCTCGAATTCGCCAAGCGCCTGCTGGCGCAGGCCAAGGTGTGCGTGTCGCCCGGTATCGGCTTCGGCGAATATGGCGACGAATACGTGCGCTTCGCCCTGATCGAAAACGAAGCCCGCATCCGCCAGGCGGTACGCGGCATCAAGGCGATGTTTCGCGAAGACGGACTGGTCGCCGCCGGCGCCTGAGCATGGGCGGGGCGCTCAGGCGCCGCCCGGCAGCCATTCCTGCAGGGTGACCTCGATGGTGATGAAGCACCGGTTGGCGCCGCGCACGAAGCGCCCCGCATATATGCGGCCGTCGGTGTCGGCCACCACCCCGTGCAGTACTGGGGCACGCCCGTCGGATGAGGCGCCCGCCTCGCCGAACACGTTGAGGATTTCGATGCCGGGGCCGGCGACCACCCGCTCTCGCCAATCGTCGCCGACGCGATGCGCCAGGCGGGCGTCGACCAGGCTGCCCACCGCGCCGCGCACCACCGCGCGGCCGATACCATGCTCGGCGCACAGCGTCTCGAGACTCTCGGTCAAGTCCTGGTCGGGCTTGAGCCGGGCGACGACCAGACGCCCGAGCGTGCCGGGTTCAATGGCCACATCGGCCGGGGCCAACTCGTTCATGAAGCCACTCCGCGAATGGGATACAGCAAATTGAAATGGGTCTCCAGATCTTCCCGCGTGACGTATCCGCCTTCGATAAACAGGCACAGCCGTGCCACTACCGGCTCGCTGCCGGCCCAGGTGTGATCGAGAATCAGGTGGCCGCCGTGCAAGTCGCCGGCAGAGTCGCTGAAGCCGGCATGACAGTGCAGCAACGGCGTGCCGTCGGGTGCGCGGCCAATGGTCAGCGCGCCGCTGACGAGATCGACTTCCTCGGCGACGTCGACCGGCGCACCGTAAGCGAACGGCCGTGTCGGCTCACCGGTATGCACCATCATGTGATAGCGCAGGCCGCGCGCGGTGCCCGCGCACAGGCG
>JAGXBI010000491.1 GCA_018971155.1 Burkholderiales bacterium | reverse complement strand
GTCTGCTGGAGCAAGTGCTTGGCGAGCCGTTGACGGCGCTGCCTTATGAGGCGAGGCTCGAGCGTGTGCTCAGCCACCGCGTGGGCATCTGGGACGTGTTGGCGGCGTGCCGCCGCGAAGGCAGCCTCGACACTGCCATCCGCGAGGCCACGCCGAACGATTTCGAGTGGCTCCGTGCACACGCGCCGCGCCTGCGCAAATTGTGCTTCAACGGCAAGACCGCCGGGCGCTTCGCGCCGAAGCTGGCGGCTGCCGGCTATGCGACGCTGGTGATGCCTTCCTCGAGTCCGGCGCATGCCGCGCTCACCTTCGAGCAAAAGCTGCGCGAGTGGCAGCATTTGCTGGCCTGAGTTCTTATCGACACGACAATGACCCCTCTCATCAAGAAGAAATCCATCGAAGCCCAGGCTTTTGCCGGTGACGCCCGTCCGCGCTACAGTCCGCGCTTTGCGCCGGTCACGTTTTCGGAGCAGGGCGGCGTGCGTTATCTGCACTTCGGTACCGAATGGGTGCAAGGTGCGATGCGTTTATCGAAACCCGATCGTATCGAGCTGGAGTACGCGCAGCAGATGATGGCCTGGCTGCTGTTTTTGCAGTCGCCCCGCCACGTCGTGCAGCTCGGCCTGGGCGCTGCTGCGCTGACCAAATTTTGTCACCGCTATTTGCCGGGCACCCGGGTGAGCGCGGTCGAATTGAATCCTGCCGTGGTGGTGGCCGCTCGCAGCATGTTCGGCTTGCCCAATGATGATCGCCGTCTGCAGGTGCTCGAGATGGACGCCTGGGATTATGTGACCGACCCGGCGCGACATGCGAGCGTGGACGTGCTGCAGATCGATCTATATGACGCCACGGCACGCGGCCCGGTGCTCGATACGCCGGCGTTCTACAAGGCGTGCCGGGCCGTGCTGCGTGCGCCGGGCGTGCTGAGCATGAATCTGTTCGGCGATCACGACAGCTTTCCGAAGAACATTCGGCGCCTGCGCGTCGCCTTCGATGGCCGCGTCCTGGTGTTTCCGGAGGTGCACGAAGGCAACGTGGTCGCGCTGGCGTTCAACGGTCCGCCGCTGCAGGTTGGCTGGGACCAGCTCGAACAGCGCGCCCGCGGGTTGACGCAGA
>JAGXBI010000241.1 GCA_018971155.1 Burkholderiales bacterium | reverse complement strand
GACTGCGGCCACGCCGACATCAAGTGCCATGCACAGAGGCCACCGGTAAGAGCGGTAGGCCCGTCGGCAATGCCCATCGAGTCAAAAAAAAGCGGGTTAGCAAGCATGAGCTTGCTAACCCGCATACATGGTGGGCCGTGATGGGTTCGAACCATCGACCAAGGGATTATGAGTCCCCTGCTCTAACCGCTGAGCTAACGGCCCGTCAAACGATAGGCGGTTACCAGCGGATCAGTTGCCTTCCAGGAACGACTTGAGCTTGTCCGAACGGCTAGGGTGACGCAGCTTGCGCAAGGCCTTGGCTTCGATCTGGCGAATGCGTTCACGCGTGACGTCGAACTGCTTGCCCACTTCCTCGAGCGTATGGTCCGTGCTCATTTCCACGCCAAAGCGCATGCGCAGGACCTTGGCCTCGCGCGGCGTAAGCGAGTCGAGCACGTCCTTGACGACGTCTCGCATGCTGCCGTGCAGGGCCGCGTCGGCCGGTGCCACCGTACCGGTATCCTCGATGAAATCGCCCAAATGGGAATCGTCGTCGTCGCCGATCGGCGTTTCCATGGAAATCGGCTCTTTGGCGATTTTCATGATCTTGCGGATCTTGTCCTCCGGCATTTACATTTTCTCGGCCAGCGTCGCGGGATCGGGCTCGAGGCCGGTTTCCTGCAGAATCTGACGAGAGATGCGGTTCATCTTGTTGATCGTCTCGATCATGTGCACCGGGATACGGATAGTGCGTGCCTGATCGGCAATCGAACGAGTGATCGCCTGCCGGATCCACCAGGTGGCATAGGTCGAGAACTTGTAGCCGCGGCGATATTCGAACTTGTCGACCGCCTTCATCAGACCGATATTGCCTTCCTGGATCAGATCGAGGAATTGCAGGCCACGGTTGGTGTATTTCTTGGCGATCGAGATGACCAGCCGCAAATTGGCTTCGGTCATTTCACGCTTGGCCTGCCGGGCACGCCGCTCTCCCTCCGACATCTTGCGGTTGACATCCTTCAGTTCGGGCAACGGCAGCACCACGCGCGCCTGCAGATCGATCAGCTTTTGCTGCAGCTCCTGCACCGCGGGCACATTGCGCTCGACGATCGCGCTATACGGCTTGCCGTCGGCCACCACGCTGTGCACCCAGTTCAGGTCGGTTTCGTTTCCGGGGAAGCGGCTCACGAAATCGGCGCGAGGCATGCCGCATTTATCGACGACGATGTGCAGAATCGCGCGTTCGATCTTGCGCACTTCATCGACTTGCGAACGCAGCGTGTCGCACAGGCGTTCGACCGTGCGCGCGGTAAACCGAATCGACATCAACTCGGTCTGGATCGCTTCGCGAGCCTTCAGATATGGCTTGGACCGATAACCTTCCTTTTCGAAGGCGCGACGCATTTTCTGGAACCACTCGGAGATCGACTGGAATTTCTCCAGAGAGTCGCGCTTGAGCTGTTCCAGTTGAGCGGCGTTGGCGCTCGCGCCGCCGTCGCCTTCATCCTCGTCGTCGGTCTCTTCGTCGTCTTCTTCCTCGGCGTCGGCCTCGAATTCCTCTTCTTCGGCGGCCGCGGCCGCCAGGGCGTTTTCCTCGGCATTCGGGTCGATCAGGCCGTCGACGAATTCGTCGATACGGATTTCATCGTTGGCCACCCGGTCGGCCTGCGCGAGGATCTCGGCAATCGTGGTCGGGCACGTGGAAATGGCCTGCACCATGTGCTTGAGGCCTTCCTCGATCCGCTTCGCGATCTCGATTTCACCTTCGCGCGTGAGCAACTCGACGGTACCCATTTCGCGCATGTACATGCGCACCGGGTCGGTCGTGCGACCGAATTCGGAGTCGACGGTCGACAGCGCCGCCTCGGCTTCTTCTTCCACCTCGTCGTCGCTGGTGGCCGCCGGTGCGTTGTCATTGAGCAGCAGCGTCTCGGCATCGGGCGCCTGTTCGTAGACGGCGATCCCCATGTCGTTGAAGGTCCCGATCACGCCCTCGAGCGCCTCGGTCTCCACCAGGTCGTCCGGCAGGTGGTCGTTGATCTCGGCATACGTGAGGAAGCCACGCTCCTTGCCGAGCTTGATCAGCGCCTTCAGCTTGGTGCGGCGCTCTTCCAGCTCTTCGGCGGTGCCGGGCTGGTGCGAGGCAAACGCATCCTTCAGGAGGGCTTTTTCCTTGGCGCGGCGATCACGCGCCTTTTGCTTTTCAACTTTGGTCTGATCTTCGTTCACGGATTCGTTGTCAAGAGACTCTGGGGCCACCGGTTGCGTCGTGGGGACGACTACCTTTGCCGATGCGGCTTTACCGCGTTTGGCTGGCGTCGGGGCCTTGGAGTGTTTCTCGGAGCCAGCATGCTGCCCGGATGGGGTTTTGCGTTTTTCCATGACGGGTCTTTTGCCGGTTAGGGGTTTCGATGCGGGCGCCTTGGCGTCCGTTCCGTTGCGAGCAGGTTGCTTTGCCTTGGGCGCAGCGCTCGCCTTGCTGCCGGTCTCCGTCTTGCGCACTGCGGCGTTTGCCGCTCTCGCAGCCGTTGTGCCAACCGATTTGGCCGCTGCGCTTTTTTGTGCCGTTACGTTTCCCGACGTCTTTCGGTGGCCTGCCGCGGACGGCGTGGCGGCAGCAGATCTCGCGGAGCGAGCCGGCTTGCCCGGGACGGGCGCTTTGTGTCCGGCTTTTGCTGCCACTGCCTTCTTGCCCACCGTTTTTCCGCTTGTCATCTTTGCCATAGCGATCTCGCTTCCGCTAGAAAACAGCCCACTGAAAACTCTCAATTATAGCACTCGGACGCCTGTTGCTCCGATGCCACCCTCTACTTCACGCCAACTGCTGCTTGAGCGCGGCCCGCTGGCGCGTCAGGGCCGCCGCTTCGGTCATTTCGTCCGGACTCAAGGTGCCGCGCTTGAACATCTGTTCGAGCCGATCGCACACGCTGTCGTAATGCAGCTTGCGCACTGCCGCCTTGAGTTCGGCCAGGCGCAGGCGCCATTGATCCTCGGCCCGCTCGGCCTGCTGGGCATCGTCCGGATCGTAAAGCAGCAAATCACGAACGTTTTCATCCATCGACAGGATTTCCTTGAAGAGGTCCTCGTAGCTCGCGGCATTCTCGGAGTCGCGCAAGCGATCCGACAAATAGCGGAACTCGGCTTGCGCCCCCATCGCACGGCAATGAGAAAGCACCTCGTCAAACAATTCGGCATAGGACGTCGACGCTAAAACTTGGATATCGTCGGCGCTCAATTCGTTTCCCAGCCGCGGATACATGAGCAAATTCTGCAGCGCGCGATGCGCCTGCCCCTGCACCCGGCGCTTTTCGCGCTTGGCCGGCGCCCGGTCCCATGCCGGCTTGCCCGCATCGAGTCCGCACAGGCGCGTCACCTCGTCGAGCGGACTGCCCACACGCTCGGCCAGCGCATGGACGATCTGTGCCCGCAGCGCGTTGGCGGGCAGCGCCTGCAGCAGCGGCTTGGCCTCGAACAGCGCGCGCGCACGCCCTTCAGGTTGGTGCAATTCCTTGTCGTGCAATACTTCGTTGAGCAAAAATTGTGATAACGGCAAGGCCTTGGCAATCTCCGCACGAAAAGCCTCGGTACCCCGCTCGCGCACGAAGCTGTCCGGGTCGTGTTCGACGGGCAGAAAAAGGAATTTCAGGGTCCGGTTGTCGGAGGCATGCGGCAAACACGCCTCGAGCGCCCGCCGGGCAGCGCGCCGGCCCGCCGAGTCGCCGTCGAAGCTGAACACGATTTCGTCGGTTTGCCGCAGCAGCTTTTGCACGTGAATCGGCGTGCATGCGGTGCCGAGCGTGGCCACTGCATTCGGAAAGCCCAACTGCGCCAGCGCCACGACATCCATATAACCTTCGACCACCAGCACGTAACCCGCGTCGCGAATCGCCGCGCGCGCTTCGAACAATCCGTATAACTCGCTTCCCTTGCTAAATAAGGGTGTTTCCGGCGAATTCAAATATTTCGGCTCGCCCGCCCCCAGCACACGCCCGCCGAAAGCGATCACCTGTCCCTTGGTATTGCGGATCGGGAACATGATGCGGTGGCGGAAGCGGTCGTAACGGCGATTGCGGCCTTGAGCGTCGGTCTTTTCGCTGTCGATCACCAGCCCGGCCTCGAGCAGCGTGTCGTCCTGGTAACGCTCGAATACCGCTTCCAGGTTCTGCCAGCCGTCGGGCGCGTAACCCAGTCCAAAATGCGCGGCGATTTGTCCCGACAGCCCGCGCCCCTTGAGGTAGTCGATCGCACTCAGGGCGCCGCGCAGCTGCTGCCGATAATAGTCACAGGCCCGGGTCATGACCTCGGTCAGCGCTACTGCATGGCCGCGCGGCGCGCCCTGGCCGATCGCGCCGGCCTCCTGCGGCACGCTCATGCCGACATTCCTGGCCAGATCGTTGACAGCCTCGACGAAGGACAGCCCGGTGTGCTCCATCAGGAAACCGATTGCCGTGCCATGTGCGCCGCATCCGAAGCAGTGGTAAAACTGCTTGGTCGGACTGACCGTGAATGACGGCGATTTCTCGTTATGGAACGGGCAGAGTCCCATGAAGTTGGCACCGCCCTTCTTCAATTGCACGTAACGACCCACCACCTCGACGATATCGACGCGGTTGAGCAGATCCTGAAGAAAGGATTGTGGGATCACGGGGCTGGGTATCGAATGCGCGGCGTTCCTGTGCGGCTCAACGGCGGCATGCTTGCCGCCATGAGGCCAGACACCGCCGACGGCTCATCGGGCCAGCAGTGCCTTGACCTGGGCCGACACAGTCGTCATGTCGGCGCGCCCCGCCAGCCTGGTCTTGAGAATACCCATGACCTTGCCCATGTCCTGCGGCCCCGCCGCGCCGGATTGCGTGATCGCTGCCTGCACCTCCTGAGCGACTTCTTCGGCCGAGAGCTGCTGCGGCATATAAGCCATCAGCACGTTCAGCTCGGCATTTTCCTTGGCGACCAGATCGTCACGCCCGGCGGCCTGGAACTGCGTGATCGAGTCCTTGCGCTGCTTGATCAGCTTGTCGACGACCGTCGCAATGGCGGCGTCGTCCAGCTCGACGCGCTCGTCGACCTCCTTTTGCTTTATCGCTGCCAGCAACAGCCGAATGGCGCCCAGGCGCTCGGCTTCCCTAGCTCGCATGGCTGCTTTCATATCGTCGTTGATACGGACTTTCAAACTCATCGGCGAACCTTTCTGGGTCGAATACAATTCAGTGTAGACCATGCCCCGCCAAAACGCTGGCACAAAGCCGGCAAAAAGCTGAGACGGCCGGCCTGGCCAGGGGTTATTGGGGCATACGCTTGAAACACAAGAACCCGCTTGCGCAAAACCGCAAGCGGGTTCTTTGACACCTGGACCAGCATGCCGCCGGCAGCGGATTCAGTAGAGCTTTTTCGGCAGCATCTGGCTGCGCAGGCGCTTGAAATGGCGCTTGGCCGCCGCCGCCTTCTTACGTTTGCGCTCGGCCGTGGGTTTTTCGTAGAACTCACGGGCGCGAAGATCGGTCAGCAGACCGTTTTTCTCGATCGTGCGCTTGAAACGGCGCATCGCGACTTCGAACGGTTCGTTCTCTTTTAAACGAATGGTCGTCATTTGCTGATTGGGGGGTTGACTTTTTGCAACGGCTGAAAATCTTACCACAGCTCCTTACGATCCGCAGCAGGTCCGTCACGGCGGTTTTGGAGCCAGGACGACGTCCCGCCGGAGGTCGGACAGTGTCTGGCGGCTAGTCGTCTCCGCCACCCAGGTCGACATCGCCA
>JAGXBI010000240.1 GCA_018971155.1 Burkholderiales bacterium | reverse complement strand
ATCACCGGCACCAGCGCCAGCCGGCGGTCGGTACCGCTGCTGTAGTAGCTCGCCGGCGGGGCGTTGGCACCGGCTTGCACACTGAGCCCCGTCACCGAATTGCCCTGATACTGCGCATGTTGCAATCGCCTGGTGACGAAATCGCTGTAAGCGTTCGACTGCGGCCCGGGCGTCACCGGCGAGTAGGCGTAACCGGTCGAATCCGGCACGCCGGTCGGATCCGGCGGCGGACTGTACGGGTTCTGATAAATGCCGAAGCGCGTGTTCCAGGCATTCGCCAGGCTCTGGATGTTGCCGGTCTTGCCGACCTCGGTGCCCAGGGTGGGCAGATTGCACTCGCCCGCGCCTGTGAGCAGCGCCCGCATATCCGGCACCGTCGGGTTATCCGGATAGGCGACCCACATGAAATTGCCGGTGAGTTGATTGTTCGCCCCCACCTTGCTGGGAATCCACTGGCCCACCGTGTAGGGGGCCGAGCTGGGCGCCTGGCAGATACCCACCGGCAACGCGCAGGTGGTTTGCGACTGCGTGGTCGAGGCGACCGCGGTGGACGACACGCTCGACGAGCCGAGGGCGGCATCGAGCACCTGGATGAACCAGTTCGTGATGTTCGGGCGGCTCGCCGAACATCTCACGTATTTGATCTTGGGCAAATCCGCGGTCGTGAAATTGCCCTTGGTCTGATAGGGCCCGGTGAACGATTCGCTGAAGGTGACGTTGTCGTCCGGCAACATCGACACCGCCTCGCTCTGGAACAGCACCCGATTGCTCGTGCCGGTGGTAATGCCGGCCGCCTCCGCGGTGGCCAGCGGCTGCGCGGTGGTCAGATCCCGCGCGGCGGCCAGCGCGCAGGCGTCGGCCGCATTGGACAGTTCCGTCTTGGCAATGTACAGCTTGCCCAGATCCAGCGACAGGCCGGCAAAGCCGATCAACACAGCCAATGTGAGCCCGACCACGATCGCGACCGCACCGCCCTGCCGGCGGCGGCCCGCGAGTCGGCTGGCAGGATTGCGTGGCCTCGGCGCGCGCATGGTGCACCTCCTACCGCGAACCCGCGCTCGTGCCGCCCACGCCGATCGTGAAGGCGTTGGCATCTTGCTGCGGATGCACGAACGATTTCTGATACTGGTCGATCGCATGCTTGGCCGACACGCCGTCGATCCCCACGACCGGTGCCTGATCCTGCCAAGCGTCGGGGTTCAGGGTCTGGCGGGCCGTGGCTTCGTTCACGGCATTGCCAAACTGCCGATCCCATTGCGGCGTGGAGGTATAGCAGCCGGCCAGGGCGCCACCGAGGCACGCGCAGGTGCCGGCGCGTATCAATATCGACAGAAGTTTCATTGGATCCCCCGCAACTCATCGATGTGAAATCAAGCGTTGGTTCGAGCGCGTGCGCCGCGCCCGCGTCCCCGCATCGCTTCTACGGCAGCGACCGGCCGTCGTTCGGTCCCGCCGCGCCCGGCACTCGGCCCACCTGGGCGATGTCCTGCCGGGTGGCCGCCTGCCCGGTGGTCGGCGCCGCCGTGCCGGGTGGTTGCCCCTGCCGTGTCGATGACGGCGGCACGCCCGGCGCCGGCAGCAGCGGCACGACCTGCGTCGCAGGTTCGGGCGGCACCGCTGCCGGCGTCGCGGGCACGGCCGCCGGGGCCCCCGGCACAGCCGGTGCGGGCCCCTGGGCGGGGACCGGTGCCGGCGCGGCGCCCGGCGCCTTCTTGCCTTCCATGTCACCCATCAACAGCACGCCCGGGGTATTGGTCTGACCGAAGGTGTCGGTGGGCAGCCGATAGTTGGCGCCCAGCGGCTTGGCCAGGTGAGGCGTGACCACGAACATCAGCTCGGTCTTGTCCTGCTGGAAGTTCGTGCTGCGAAACAATGCGCCCAGCACCGGCACTTCGCCCAGGCCCGGCAAGCCGTTGACGTTGCTCGTCACGTTGTTCTTGATCAGCCCGCCGATCGCGAAGCTCTGGCCGTCGCGCAGTTGCACGGTGGTCGAAGCCCGGCGCGTGGTGATCAACGGCAAGATCGTACTGCCGCTGATATTGGGCGCGGTGAGCGTCACGCCGGTCGACGACAGCTCGGAGACCTCCGGCGCGACCTGCAGATTGATGCGCCCGCCGGAGAGCACGGTCGGCGTGAATTTGAGCGCCACGCCGAATTGCTCCTCCTGCAGGGTGATGGTCGAGCCGCCGGTGCCGTTGCTTTGCGGCACCGGGATGAACACCTTGCCGCCGGCCAGGAAGCTGGCGGTTTGCCCGCTGATGGCCATCAGGTTCGGCTCGGCCAGGATCTTGACCAGTCCGTCGCGCTTTTCGGCGTCCAGATTCAGGTTCAACGGCAGATTATTGTTCTTGGTGGCGGAAATCAGGCTGGTCGCGCCGCTCAGAAAGTCGGCCAGCAGGCCGAAGTTCCAGCTGCCGATCGCCCCGTTGATATTGGCCGATGCACCCAGTTGATCGATCAGCGTCTTGGAAACCTCGGCCACCTTGACTTCCAGCATCACCTGCTGCGGCGCGCCGATGCTGAGCATATTGACGATCCGGGTATCGCCGCCGCCGACCGGCGCCGCCTGGGCGCCGCCGGCGGCTGCCCTGTTGCCCTTGCCGGACGGCACCGACTCCGCCGTACGTTGCACAAAGGCCTTGGCGATTTCCACCACGCGCTGCGCGGCCAGCGCATCCGAGACCGTACCGGCCAGCACCAGGCTGTCGGCCGCGGCCGACACATGAATATCCTTTTCATCGGGCATCAGCCTGGCCAGCGCCGCCTGCACCCCCGCCGGGTCGGCGCCGACCTCGACATCGATCACCGAGCAGGCGCCGCTGCGGCCCTGCACGATCATGTTGGTCGAACCGGTGCTCATCCCCAGCACATAGAGTTCGCGCGGCGACACCAGCATGGCCTGCAGAATGTTCGGATTACCTACCGTGCGATTGCGCACCGCCTCGGGCAGGGTCACGATGGTCGATTTGCCGACCGGCACCGACACCTGCGTGTGCTCGCGCAAGTCGCCCACGCAATTCGGTCCCTTCAGGCTCACCGGGCGCTCCGGCGCGCGCGGCAGGCCCACGGTCACCTGCACCTGGCCCGGGCGCACGACTTCGGTGCGTTGCGACGGCTCGGACGATGCCATCGCCATGGTTTGCGCCACGGCCTGCGTTGCCGCGAGGCCGGCGCACAGCGCCATGCAGGCCGCCAGTATCGGCCAGCCGGTGCGCCGCTCGCCGTGCGGGCCGTTGGCGTCGCTGCTCCAACGAAGATGATCAATGCGGTCCATTTTGTTCCCCCGGTAAATTGCTGCCTTACGGCATCGCGGCGATACGCTCAGAAGCACTCTTTGCTGCTGCTTACGCCGTCGATCACGCCCACGCAGTCGCCGCGCTGCGCCGCGACGCGTCTGAGCACGACCCGCGGCGCCTTTTTATCGGCCGGCGCCGCGGCCGGTACCGGCTTCTCACCCAGCAGCATGTCCTTGGTGACGCCCATCGGCGCGACCGGATTCGGATCGGTCTGGTTGCGCAATACCAGCGACAGCGTGCCGACACTGCGCGCCAGATCGAGCTTCTCCGCCTGTTCCGGCGTGACCTCCAGCGTCACCGCATTGACCACCTTGGGTTTGGTCTCGTCGCGATTGACCTCCTGCGCAACGGCCAGCACCAGGATTTTTTCGAGAACGATCTTGGAGATGCTGGCGTCCTTGTTGGCGTTGTTGTTGCCATCCTTTTGCGTGTTGACGATGATGTCGACGTAGTTGCCGGGCAAGGCGAAACCCGCTACCCCGATCACGTCGTTCACGCGTACCGTGATCGCGCGACGGCCGTCGGGAATTACCGCCGAGAGACCGCCTTTGGTGCCGACCGGCGTCAGCTTGCCCGCCAGGATCGGCTCACCGCGCAACAGGCTGCTGCGCAGCACGCGGCCATCGAGTTTGCTTGCGTCGGTAAAGGCCCCCGGCGGCATGCTGTTCGATGGCCAGGCGACCATCTTGATGAACTCGGGGTTGAGCCGCTGGCCCAAATTGGTATCGACCGCCGCTACCGCGATCTGGGTGGTCATGGCCGACGATTTCTCCAGCAGCCACCGCGAGGCCATTGCGACGGCCGCCAGGCCGGCCAGTGCCGCGATCAGCAGCGTCACCAACGCGCGTACGTTCTTCATGATGCGTTCCCCTTTCCGATTCCGCCAGGCGCCCTGCGGCTCACCGTTTTTGGCCGTCTAGCCGGCCACGAGCTTTTTTGCCGGCCACTCCGTTGCGCCATGCGGCGGCGGCAGATTGTCGTTGTCGCCGACCACGGCGAAATAGCTGTTCCAGGCCCGCAGCAGGCTGCCCCGGTCAGCGATCGCGGACTCCTCCAGATAGCGTGCATTGGCCAGCACGATACGCAGCAGGTCGCCCGGATAGCAGGCCAGCAGCGGCCGCCCGGCGGGCATGTGCAGGTGGTGAATCAGGTACTGGAAAGCGTCGTCGCCGGAGTCCACGCCGAGCTCCGCGCAACGCTGGTCGTAGACCCGGCGGTAAGCCTCGATATCGAGCGCGCCCACATAGAGCTTGCTGCCGAGCCGCCGAAAGAAAGCCTCGTCGCCGAGTTCTTCGGGTGCGAAGTTGCTGGAAAAGGCCACCCACACGTCGAACGGCATCGAGAAGCGCGTGCCCGTATGCAGCGTGAGCATGTCGCGCCCGCGGTCGAACGGTGCGATCCAGCGGTTGAGCAGATCGGCCGGCGCCACGCGCTGGCGCCCCAGATCATCGACCACATACAGCCCGCCGTTGGCCTTGACGTGCGGCGGCGCCTGATAAAACCCGCTCGATGGGTCATAGCGCAGCTCGAGCATCTCGAGCGTCAGTTCGCCACCCGAAATGACCGCCGGGCGGCGGCAGCGCTGCCAGCGCGCGTCGAGCGGGGCATCCGTCGCGCCAGGCGCTTCGTCCGGCGCAGTTGGCTGATGAATCAGCGGGTCAAAAATCTGCACGACCTCGTTATCGACGGCAAGCGCGTACGGCACGGCGATCGAACCGGGCAGCAATTTGCCCAGGCGCTCGGCCAGCGAGGTCTTGCCGCTGCCGGCCGGGCCGAAAAAGATCACCGGTTTGCCGCTGTTGACCGCGCCGCCAATGTCGTCGAGCAATTCGCTCTTGACGACGAGTCCGGCAAACGCCGCGCGCAAGGCCGGCCGGGTGACGAAGCGGTGGTTGACCGACTGACGGCGGATGACCTCCTCATACGTCGCCAGCGAAACCGGCGCAGGGCCGGCATAGCGGCAGCGGGCCATGAATTCGGCGGCCCGGATCCGGCCGTTGTCGGTCAATTGCAGCTCGACGTCGATATCGTTGGCGCCGCGCCGGACAATCTCCAACAGGCGCTCGCGCACCGCGAAGGCGACCACCGCGTCGAGCACGCCAATGCCCAGCTTGAGGCGTTGCACCAGCTGGGTGAGCGAGGTCTTGCCGCCCAGCAGCACGCTCTTGGCGACCAGCTCGAGCAGGAAGTTCTGCGTCAGGCCGGTCTCGGCGATGGTCTTGGGCGCGCGCGCCAGCGGCCCGGCTTCTGCGCCGGCGCCCTTGAATCGGGCCCGGCTGATATCTTGCAGATGGCTGACGTCGGCCGAGCTGCCCGGCACTGGCTTCAGGATGTCTGACATGTTCGTTCCCCCGGTTATCCGCGCCATGCGCGGCCATGCCTTTGCTGCCTACGCCTCTCTGCGGGAGGCTCGCTTCACTGCACTCCTGCCTGCCGCGGCGTCAAACGATGTAGCCGGCGGCAT
>JAGXBI010000239.1 GCA_018971155.1 Burkholderiales bacterium | reverse complement strand
GGTCAATCGCGGCGCCGTCGCCACCGGCATCATCAACAGCTACTATTGGGCGCGCCTGCATACCGAACTCGGCGACAAGGGCACTCGCAGCCAGGTCTATCATTTCGGTCACGGCGATGTCGGCGCACTGGTCAACGTCTCTGGCGCGGCCGTGCTCAAGAGTTCGCGCCAGCCGGCGCTTGCCCAGAAGTTCGTCGCCTATCTGGTCAGCCAGCGCGGCCAGGAACTGATGGCCAAGAGCCGCATCGATTTCGAATATCCGCTGCGCCCGGGCGTGTCCCCCGACCCGTTGCTCAAGCCGTTCGCGCAACTGCAACCGCCAGCGCTCAGCGTCGAGAAACTGGGCGATGACAGCGAGGCCGGCAAGCTGCTGCGGCAGGCGGGCCTGCTCTGATGAGCGCACTGCCCGGCACCGCGTTCGAGACGGCCCAAGCGGCCGGCGGCACGCGGCGTGCGCGCGCGCCGCGCGGCCTGTTGGCCGCTGCCACGCTCAGCGCCTCGCTCGTACTGGTGCCATTGCTGTTCATCGTCGCGCAGGCCGTGCGAGCCGGCAGCGCGCAAGCGGTTGAACTCCTGTGGCGGCCGTTGGTGGGCGAGCAGCTGGTGAACACCCTGACGATCGTCGTGGCCGCCACGATCCTGAGCGCGATCGTGGGCACCGCCGCGGCCTGGTTCGTCGAACGCACGCTTTTGCCTGGCCGGCGCATCTGGGGCGTGCTGCTGGCCGCCCCGCTCGCGGTGCCGGCCTTCATCACCAGCTATGCATGGGTGTCGCTGAGCCAGTCGCTGCAAGACTTTGCCGGCGCGCTGCTGGTGGTCACCAGTGCCTACTATCCGCTGGTGATGCTGCCGGTGGCGGCGGCTTTGCGTGGGCTCGACCCCAGCCTGGAAGAGACGGCGCGCTCGCTCGGGTGCGGTGCGTGGCGTTGCTTCGTGCGCGTGGTGCTGCCGCAACTGCGACCGGCCCTGCTGGGCGGCATGCTGATGGTCGCGCTCGGGGTGCTGGCCGAATTCGGTGCCTTTGCGCTGTTGCGTTTTCGCACTTTCACCACGGAAATCTACGCTGAATACCGGGCCGGCTTCGACGGCCTGGGCGCGGCCATGCTGGCCTGCCTGCTGCTTGCCTTGTGCCTGGTCTGTCTGGTGGCCGAATGGCGGGTCCGCGGCACGGCTCGCTATGATCGCGCCGGCCGGGGCGTGCGGCGCGCCGTGACGCGCTACGATCTGGGCGCCGCGCGCTGGCTGGTGGTGGCACTGTGCGCGCTGCTGGTATTGATAACCCTCGGCGTGCCGCTGGGCATGACCGGCTATTGGCTCACGCAGCACAACTCGGCGGCCATTTCGCCGACCGACAATTCATGGCAGGACCTGCTCGGCGCGACGCTGGCGTCGCTGCGCTTCGGCCTGGCCGGCGCTGTGCTGACGACGCTCCTGGCGCTGCCTCTGAGTTTCCTGCTGGTTCGCTTTCCGGGCCGCTTTGCGGTGCTGCTCGAGCGCACCGCCTATCTATCGCAAGGCATGCCCGGCATCGTGCTGGCGCTGGCCATCGTCTCGCTCGCGGTGCGCGTGCTGTTGCCGCTGTATCAAAGCACGCTGCTGCTCATCGTGACTTACGCGATCCTGTTTCTGCCGCTGGCATTGGTCGGCGTGCGCGCCGCCCTGACGCAGGTGCAGCCGCGCCTGGAGGACGTCGCCCGCTCGCTGGGTTTGCGCTGGCATCAGGTGGCGCGACGCGTGCTTCTACCGCTGATCGGCCCGGGACTGGGCGCGGCCGCCGCGCTGGTCTTTATTTCCGTGGTCACCGAACTGACCACCACCCTGCTGCTCGCGCCGATCGGCACGCAGACGCTGGCCACGCAAGTCTGGGTCGACACCTCGACGCTGGCGTTCGCGGCGGCGGCCCCCTCTGCCGCGCTGCTGGTCGGGATATCGCTCGGCGGGTCCTGGTTGTTGATATCGCTGTTCGGCAAGTCGGCCGTATTGGGAGAGTCGTCGTGAGCGAATTGAAGATTACCGGTTTGAGCAAGACTTTCGATGGCCAGCCGGTATTGCGCGACTTCGATCTGCGGGTCGCCGGCGGCAGCCTGATGGCCATTCTGGGCCCGTCCGGCAGCGGCAAGACCACGCTGCTGCGGCTGCTGTGCGGCTTCGAGCGCGCCGAGGCCGGTACCATCGTGATCGGCGAGCGCACGGTATCGGCGCCGGGCATGCACGTACCGCCAGAGCAGCGTCACATCGGTTACGTGCCGCAGGAAGGCGCGCTGTTCCCCCATCTGTCGGTGGCCGACAATATCGTGTTCGGCATGGCGCGCGCCCAGCGGCGAGCCCGACACCGGGTCGATGAATTGCTGGAAATGGTGGGCCTGCCCGCGGCCTATGCCGCGCGCCCGCCGCAGCACTTGTCGGGCGGCGAGCAGCAGCGCGTGGCGCTGGCCCGCGCGCTGGCATTGTCGCCGTCGGTAGTATTGCTCGACGAACCTTTCTCGGCGCTCGATGCGGCGCTGCGCAGCGAGACGAGGCAGGCCGTCGCACATGCGCTCAAGGCCGCCGGGGCCACGGCGATGCTGGTCACGCACGATCAGGGCGAAGCCCTGTCGATGGGCGATCGGGTGGCCGTGCTGTGGCAAGGCAAACTGGCCCAGGTGGCAACGCCGCAAGCGCTCTACCGCACGCCCGCGACCCGCGAGCTGGCGCGTTTCGTCGGCGAGGCCGTGCTGCTCGAGAGCATCGTGGTCAACCAGGAAGCCGTTTGCACCCTGGGTCATTTGCCGCTCGCGACGCCTGTCGCGCAAGGCCCGGCTGACGTACTCGTGCGGCCGGAACAAATTCGCCTGATGGCGGCGCAGCATCGTACCGGCGCGGTCGAAGCGCGCGTCGAAGACGTCACGTTTCTCGGCGCCGATGCTACCGTGCAACTGGTACTGCCCGCCAGCGGCGAACATATCGTGGCGCGAGTGGATGGTCAGGCGCTGCCGGCGGTTGGCGCGCGCGTCTGGGTCTGGGTCGACGGCCCGGCGGTCGCCTACCCTCGCCAGGCAGGCGGCAGGGCCGCCGTCGCAAGCGCGCCGTGGCTATCGGTGGTCGGCGCGAACTGATGCAAGGACCGATGCACCGACCGTCGGCGCTCGCTCAGAACGAGTAGCCCAGACCGACCAGGAAACGCTGTTCGATGGTTTTCGAATCCGGTTCGAAATACACGCCGACCGGAGACTGGCCATACTTGAACTCGGTGGCGCGGTAGCTCGCGCTGGCATGCAGGCGCGGCGTCACCGCATAGTCCAACCCGACGCTCAGCGACGTCTGGGCCTTGCTGCCGAGACTGAAATCGCCGGTCGAGCCGGTGGTAAGGCGCGGGTTGATCGTCCTGGCCACGCTCAGGTCGGCGCTGCCGACCAGCTTCGGAGTGAACGAGTATTGCCCCAGCACCCCGACCCCGAGATATTGATGGCTGTAGGTTTCCCTGTCGCCGTAGGGCTGGGCCAGATCGCGCACCCAGTTGTGATAGCCATACGTGACATAAGGCACGACCTGCGCCCGGGATTGCGCACCTAGCGCAAATGCCGGACCGACCTTCAGGTTGACGTCGAACGTGGTGTTGCGCGTGGTCGACGAATAGGGTGCCGCGGTATGGGTCGTGTTGTTGACGAGATAGCCCTGGTAGTCGGTGTTGCCATGCGAATAATCCAGCGACAGGCTGGTATAGACGTTCTTCAGGCCGAACAGACTGCCCTGACGCGTCAGGCCGCCGCCGAATGCGGCCTGGGTGCCGTGCTCCGAATCGAGTTGCCCGCCCGGCCCCACCAGCCCGGAGATATTGTTCGTGTCGGTTTCGTGATAATTGAGATGATGCCCGCCGACCCACAGCGAAACTTGATTGTTGGCACGAAGGATTGCTTCATCGGCTCGCGCCGCTCCTGCTGTGCATACCAGTCCGGCCGCCAACGCGAGGGCCAATCGCTTGGACATAATATCCTCCCAGATACCTTGTCGATTGTTGTTTTATGAGCCGGGTCAGCAGCCCGGCCTCCCTGGTTGCCGTAACGCCTCGACAACAATTTGTAACATTCTCATTTTTCCCGACGGCGGTCAATTTGTTTCATTCCCCCGCAAGGACTGCTGAACAACGGAGCAGGATCCGGCGTCCGCGACGTTGGCCTAGCGCTCGTCGTAACTGACCGCCACCCGGTCGGTTAGCGGATGGCACTGGCAGGTCAGCACAAACCCATCCTTGACCTCCTGCGCTTCGAGCGTGTAGTTCTTGTCCATTTTGACGCGGCCCTCGATGATTTTGGCCCGGCAGGTGCAGCACACACCGCCCTTGCAGGCGTAGGGCAAGGCCAGTCCCGCGCGCAACCCGACGTCGAGCAGGCTGATGCCCTCGTAAGGCAACCGCAGCTTGCGCGTCTTGCCGTCGATGGTGATTTCCAGGTCCGCCGCGGGCGTGCCGTCGGTGATCTCGATCGGTGGCTCGCCCGCCTGCGGCAGCGGCGTGCCGAACCGTTCGACATGGATTTTCCCGGGCGCCACGCCCGCCTGTTTGAGCGCGGCCTCGGCGGCGTCCATCATCGGCGCGGGCCCGCAGATGAACGCCTCGTCGATGCCGCTGGCCGGCTCGAGCGTGGCAAGGAAAGCGGCACATTTGTCCTGATCGAGCACGCCATTGAACAGTTCGACATCCTGAACGTCGTCCGACAGCACGTGATACAGCGCGAAGCGGCTCAAATACCGGTTTTTCAGGTCCTCCAGCACCTCGCGGAACATGATCGCGTCGACGCTGCGGTTACCGTAGATCAGACTGAATGTGCTGGTCGTTTCGATCTCCAGGGTCGTTTTCACCAGCGCCAGTACGGGCGTAATGCCGGAGCCGCCGGCAAATGCCACGTAATGCTTGGCATGATCGGCATTCAGGTGGGTAAAGAATCGGCCGTCCGGCGTCATGACGTCGATCGTGTGGCCCGGCTGCAAGGTCTCGAATGCGAAATTCGAGAAGCGGCCGCCGCGCACGCGCTTGATGCCGATGCGCAACTCGCCGTCGCGGTCGTAATCGGTCACGCCCACGCAGATCGAGTACGAGCGGCGCGTCTCCTCGCCGTCGATATGGGTCTTGAGCGTGACGAACTGCCCCTGCGTGAAGCGGTACGCCTCGCGCAGCGCAGTCGGAACCTCGAACGCGACGGAGACCGCATCCGCGGTTTCGGGCCGCACTTCACGGATACGCAGCGAATGGAATTGCGGAGTGGCCATATCAGTACGGTTTGAAGTAGTCGAAGGGTTCGCGGCAGTCGTTGCAGCGGTACAGCGCCTTGCAGGCGGTCGAGCCGAACTGCGCGAGGCGTGCGGTGTGCGGCGAGCCGCAGTGCGGGCAAACCGGCGCGGCCAGCGGCACGAAGGTGAGCGGCTGCTCGTGCAGCGCCTGCGCGCCGCCGCCGCACTGGCCCGTGGGCGGCGCGATGCCGAACGCGCGCAGCTTCTCGCGCGCCGCTTCGCCGATCCAGTCGGTGGTCCAGGCGGGCGTGAGCGCCGTCTCGATGCGGTAGGGCGCAAGACCTGCGCCGTCGAGCGCGCGCGCGACGTCCTCTGCGATCTGCGACATCGCCGGGCAGCCCGAATAGGTGGGCGTGATGACCACTTCGATCCGGCCGTCGACGCCGCGACGCACCGCGCGCAGGATGCCCAGTTCGCGGATCGAGACGACCGGAATCTCCGGATCGGGCACCGATTCGAGCGCTTCCCAGGCGCGGGCGAGCGCGTGGTCCGTCTTTGCCTCTATCT
>JAGXBI010000238.1 GCA_018971155.1 Burkholderiales bacterium | reverse complement strand
AAAAAGTCACCCTGCTCACGCAGATGATCGTGCGGGAGGACGCCCATCTGCTTTACGGGTTCGGGACGAGCCAGGAACGCACCGCGTTCCGCGAATTGCTGAAGATTTCCGGCGTCGGCGCGCGTACCGCGCTGGCCATTCTGTCGGGCATGAGCGTGGCCGACCTGGCGCAGGCCATCACGTTGCAGGAGGCCGGACGTCTGACGAGGGTGCCCGGCATCGGCAAAAAGACCGCGGAGCGGCTGCTGCTCGAACTCAAGGGTAAATTCGGCGCCGATCTGGGTGTTGCCGTGGGCACGGTGGCCACCAGCGAGCACGCCAGCGATGTGCTCAACGCGCTGCTCTCGCTTGGGTATTCGGAGAAAGAGGCCGTCATGGCGGTCAAGCAGATTCCGGCCGGCACGGGCGTGTCCGACGGTATCAAGCATGCGCTCAAGGCGCTCTCCAAAGCCTAGTGCGGATAAATATCGCGCCGCTATCCGAAGCGCTACAATGGCCGCATGATCGAAACCGACAAACTTGGCAGCGACCGGCTGATTTCCGCCGCCCCCGTCTCGCCCAATGAGGAAGTGTTCGAACGGGCGCTGCGCCCCAAGCTGCTCGATGAGTATGTCGGGCAGGCCAAGGTGCGCGACCAGTTGGAAATTTTCATTGCCGCGGCCCGCAAGCGCGCCGAGGCGCTTGACCACGTCCTGCTGTTTGGCCCGCCCGGACTCGGCAAGACGACGCTGGCGCATATCATCGCGCGCGAGATGGGCGTCAATCTGCGTCAGACCTCCGGCCCGGTGCTCGAGCGTCCGGGCGACCTGGCCGCGCTGCTGACCAACCTCGAAGCCAACGACGTGCTGTTCATCGACGAGATTCATCGGCTGTCGCCGGTCGTCGAGGAAATTCTGTATCCGGCGCTGGAGGATTACCAGATCGACATCATGATCGGCGAAGGCCCGGCGGCGCGCAGCGTCAAGCTCGATCTGCAGCCGTTTACGCTGGTGGGCGCGACCACCCGCGCCGGCATGCTGACCAACCCGCTGCGCGACCGCTTCGGCATCGTTGCCCGACTGGAGTTCTACAACGCCGCCGAACTGGCCAGCATCGTGGCTCGCTCGGCCCAATTGCTGGGCGCCGTGATCGGCGACGAGGGCGCGCTCGAGATCGCACGGCGCTCGCGCGGCACGCCTCGCATCGCCAACCGCCTGCTGCGACGCGTGCGCGATTACGCCGAGGTCAAGGCCGACGGCGAGATAACCGCCGAGGTCGCGGATGCCGCGCTGTCGATGCTGGACGTCGACCCGGTCGGCTTCGACGTCATGGATCGCAAGTTGCTGGAAGCCATCCTGCACAAGTTCGACGGCGGTCCGGTCGGCGTCGATAACCTGGCGGCGGCGATCGGCGAAGAGCGCGATACCATCGAGGATGTGCTCGAGCCGTACCTGATTCAGCAAGGCTACCTGCAGCGCACGCCGCGCGGGCGCATGGCCACATTGCTGGCCTACCGGCATTTCGGGCTGGCCGCCCCGGCCGCCAGCCCCGCCCGGGATTTGTGGTCAAACGAAGAATAGCCTCGTGAACCGTCGGCAGCCGCATGACGGAGCTTGATGCGATGAACAACTCGCCCCCCTCTCCCAGCAGTCCGCTCGAATACCTGCGCAGTGCCCTTGCCGTGCGTCTGGTCAGCCTGACCTCGGGCGGCAACGCACCGCAGATCGACTACCTGTCGCCGCCCGGCGACCCCGGCCTGTTCGGCCCGGGCGCGGTCTGCTGGCGCGTGCATGGCGATTTCACTTCGATGATGGTCGGCGGCATCAGTGCGTTGCTGCTCCAATGCCTGCACCCACTGGCCATGGCTGGCGTCTGGGATCATTCGAATTTTCGCGAGGATGTGATCGGACGGCTGCGACGCACCGCGACTTTCATCGCCGGCACGACCTACGGCAGCCGAGCCGATGCCGAGGCCCTGCTGGCGCGCGTACGACGCATCCACGCCGGCGTGCACGGCACGACCTCCGACGGACACCCCTATGCGGCGAGCGATCCGGCCCTGCTCACGTGGGTGCACGTCGCCGAGGTCTCCAGTTTCCTGCACAGCTATTTGCGCTATGCGGATCCGACGCTGCCCGGCAGCGAACAGGATCGCTACTACAGCGAAGTTTCCATTATCGCGACACGCCTCGGCGCCACGAACGTGCCGGCTTGCCGGGCCGAGGTGGCCGATTACCTGCGGGACATGCGCGGCGAATTGCGCAGCGACGAGCGCACGCGCGAAGTGGTTCGGGTGCTGCGCGCCCTGCCGGCGCCCCACCCCGGCACGCGCTGGTTCGGCCAACTGCTGTTCAACGCCGGCGTCGACCTGCTCCCGCCGTGGGCCGCCGCGATGCTCGGCCTGAACAACCTTGCCCTGCTGCGTCAATGGGTAGCGCGCCCCGGCGTGCATGCCGCCGCACCGGTGGTGCGTTGGGCGCTGCGCAACGGCGTCGCCAAGCGGGCGCTGCGTCGCGCCAACGCGCCGGCCGCGCCGTCGTCCTGACGCGCGGTTCAGTCAGCCGTCGACGTCGGCGAGATGCCGCAGAACTCCAGGACGTCGTCCAGATAGGCGGCAAAGTCGCTGATGCCGTGATCGCCGCCATCGATGAGCGTTGTTCTGGCGCCAGGATATTTGGCCAGCATATCGCGATAATCCAATACCTCGTCGCCGGTCGCCGCGATCAGCCAATAACGCTCGGGCCGGGTGATGTTCGGCACCTCCAACGCGCGCAGTTCACCGAGATGATGCCGCTCGACCAGCACGCTGCCGCCGCCATGCCACAGCGGTTGCTCGCCCAGCCAAGGTTCGAGGTCGTCATAAGGGTGGGTCGCCGGATTGAGCAGAACGCAACGGCAACCGGCCCGTTCCGCGAGATACGTCGCGTAATAGCCGCCCAGCGAGCTGCCGATCAACGTGAGCTGCTCGGGTGCAATGCCCTCGATCAGGCGCTCGGCCGAGTCGACCGAAGCCAGCGGCGACACCGGCAGTTGCGGACAGACCCAGGCATCGGCATGTCCCAACGCCTGGAGCCGCGCTGCCAGCAGGCGCGCCTTGAAGGAATGTGGCGACGACCTGAATCCATGCAAATAGAGGATCATGGCAATTCGATCAGCGAAGATGTGAGGAGAATGGCGCGTATTCAGGCAGGGTGCCCGAGCGCGTCGAGCAATTTCTGATGCACCCCGCCGAACCCGCCATTACTCATCACCAGGATGTGGTCGCCCGGCTGGGCCGCGGCGGCGACCGCCCGCACCAGAGCATCCAGATCGCTGAAAGCCCGGGCGCGTTCGCCCAGGGGCGCCAGCGCGCCGGCCAGGTCCCAGCCGAGCGCCTCCTTGCCCGATGGGGCGCCGTATCCGAAAACCAGATCGGCGTCGGCCAGGCTGCCCGGCAATTGGGACTTCATCACACCGAGCTTCATGGTGTTCGAGCGCGGCTCCAATACGGCGAGAATGCGCGCCTGTGCGCCGATGCGGTGCCGCAATCCCGCGACCGTGGTATGAATCGCCGTCGGATGGTGGGCAAAGTCGTCATATACGGCAACGCCGCGCACGGTCCCGCGCCATTCCATGCGACGCTTGACGTTCCTGAATTTGCCCAGCGAACCGATCGCCTGCTCGGGCGGCACGCCCACATGACGGGCCGCGGCAACGGCGGCCAGCGCGTTCATGCGATTATGCTCGCCTTGCAGATCCCACCTGACGGTACCGAACGCCCGTTCCCGGTATCTGACCAAAAACTGTTCATCCGAGCCGTCGGCGTGCCAGCCCTGGGGCACACCGAATGATTCAACTTCGCTCCAGCAACCCCGGTCCAGGACTCGTTCAAACGCGCTTTCGCGGCCATTGACAACGATTCGCCCCTGCCCCGGGATGGTTCGCACGAGATGATGAAATTGCGTCTCGATTGCCGCAAGATCAGGGAAGATGTCGGCGTGATCGTATTCGAGATTGTTCAGCACCGCGGTGCGCGGCCGATAATGCACAAATTTCGAGCGCTTGTCGAAAAAGGCCGTGTCATATTCGTCCGCCTCGATCACGAAGAAATTCGCGTCGGTCAGGCGCGCCGAAATGCCGAAATTGAGCGGCACGCCGCCGACCAGAAAACCCGGCTGGTAGCCCGCGTCTTCCAGGATCCACGCCAGCATCGACGTGGTGGTGGTCTTGCCATGGGTGCCGGCCACCGCCATTACCCATTTGTTATGCAGGATGTGCTCGCCGAGCCATTGCGGACCCGACGTATAGGGCAAATTGCGGTTGAGAATTTCCTCCATCAGCGGATTGCCGCGCGAGACCACATTGCCGATCACGAACAGATCGGGCGCAAGCGCGACCTGCGATGCGTCATAACCTTCGATCAGCCGGATACCTTGCGCCTCGAGCTGCGTGCTCATCGGCGGATAGACGTTGGCGTCGCACCCCGTCACCGTATGCCCGGCCTCTGTCGCGAGCACGGCCAAGCCGCCCATGAAGGTGCCGCAGATACCGAGAATATGAATGTGCATGACTGAAGCCCGATGATTTGCGCCGGCCCGGCGCGCCTGGTTAAACGTGCGGAAGCCATTGTAACCGGGCGGCATCGGCAGCCGTAGCGGGCACGCGAATGATTTCCGGTATGATGGCTGCATGACGCGCAAAACCTGGTTGGACACTCAACGCCTGCGCGAGGAAATCGCCATGACCGCCGCCCGCCTGATCGCGGAAGACGGCCTCGATTATGCCTCCGCCAAACGCAAGGCGACCCGACAAATCACCGGAGAAGACAAAGTTTCCGGCGATTTGCTGCCCAGCAATGAAGAAATCGAAGAAGAAGTTCGTGCCTACCTCAATCTGTTCCAGGCCGACACGCATCCCGCGCAGCTGCGCGAATTGCGTCTTGCCGCGCTGGCGCTAATGGAACAGTTGCCGAGCTATCGCCTGCATTTGGTCGGAGCGGTGTTGAACGGCACCGCGACCAGCCACTCCGACATCCACCTGCAGGCGTTTTGCGACAACAGCAAGGATCTGGCCATCGAGCTGCTGAATCAGGGCATCCAGTACGAGGTATCGGAAACCCGCCATTTTGCAGGACGCGGCATGGCCGAAACACTGAGTTTTCTGTGGCGCCAACATCGACAGCAACCACCGGTCGGGGTGCATATCGTCCTCTACACGCCGAGTGACCTGCGCAACGCCGCCAAGCTGGACGCGCAAAAGCGGCCGCTTCGCCTGGACGCTGCCGGCCTTCGAGGCTTACTGCACGATCAATTGACGCCGGTCTAAACCAACTAACCGACGATGAAGAAAATTAGATCCATTTTCTTGTCATTCACGGCTATTGCCGCTTTGGCGGCCGGCATCTATGTCGCATGGCGTGTCCATGCGCCAAAGCAAGTTGGCGACCCGGCAGTGCAATTGCTGTTCAGCACCCGACTCCCCGACCTCGCCGGCCAGGAGCAAGCGCTGAATCAATGGCAGCAGCGAACGCTAGTGGTCAATTTTTGGGCGCCATGGTGCTCGCCATGCGTTCAGGAAATGCCGGATCTCGCGAGAATTGCGAACGAGTTCAAAGCCAAAAACGTACAATTTGTTGGCATCGGCATCGATTCAGCCAAGAACCTCCAGGCTTTCGAGGCCAAAGTCAAGGTTCAGTATCCGTTGCTGGTCGCCGGGTATGCCGGGACCGACTTGTCCCGTGCGCTGGGCGACACCATGGGCGCCCTGCCCTTTACGGTGGTGATCGATCCCATGGGCAAAATTCGGCTGACGAAGCTGGGGCAGAT
>JAGXBI010000237.1 GCA_018971155.1 Burkholderiales bacterium | reverse complement strand
CTGCCAGATTGGTCGAGCTCTTGAAGGCAAGCACGATCCACACGATCACGAACAACAGCATCCAGTTGATGACCGGCATATAGATCTGGCCGATTTCATGCTCGGAGGTGTGCTGGATTTTCATGCGCGGCACGTAGCCGAGCTGAATCGCCTGGTTGGTCAGCGAGAAGGCGCCGGAAATCACCGCTTGCGAAGCAATCACGGTGGCAATGGTCGACACCACCACCAGCGGCATCAGCGCCCAGTCGGGCGCCATCAGGAAAAACGGATTCTGAACCGCCCGGGGGTGATTCAACAACAAGGCGCCCTGCCCGAAATAATTGAGCACCAGCGCCGGAAACACCAGGCCGTACCAGGCAAAGCGGATCGACCTGGCGCCGAAATGGCCCATGTCGGCATACAGCGCTTCGGCGCCGGTCAGCACCAGGAACACCGAGCCAAGTACGATATAGGCCTGCAGTGCGTGACGCATCATGAAGCTGATGGCGTAGTGCGGATTGAGCGCCTTGAAAATTTCCGGCGCATGGGCAATGTTGTAGATGCCCAGCACCGCGAGCAGCGCAAACCAGACGAGCATGACGGGGCCGAACAGACTGCCGACCTTGGCCGTGCCCGATTTTTGCATCCAGAACAGCACGACCAGAATCGCCACCGTGATGGGAATCACATACTCGGATAGCGACGGTGCGGCAATCTCCAGCCCCTCGACCGCCGAAATGACCGAAATGGCCGGCGTGATGACGGCGTCGCCGTAAAACATGCAGGCGCCGAAAATGCCCAGCATCATCAGGACGCCGGCGACCCGGCCGCCTGCGCGCACACTGCGCAGACTCAATGCCATCAACGCCAGGACGCCGCCTTCACCCTTGTTGTCGGCACGCATCACGAACAATACGTACTTGAGCGACACCACGATCACCAGCGCCCAGAACAGCAGCGAGATGATGCCGAACACGGAATCGTGACTGAAAGGAATGCCGTGATGCGGGTCGAAACACTCCTTGAGCGCATACAACGGACTCGTGCCGATATCGCCAAACACCACGCCGATGGCGGCAATGATTACTGCGGGCAAAGCTTGCGGGCCGGGCCCGTGTCGTTGGGTTTGCGTCATGACAAGTTGGTGGTAGTCTATTTTGCACCGCACAAACGGCGCTATTCTAACCGCCCCCGCAGTTCGCAGCCACTATATATATATCGGCCCGACCGACGTCTGGAAACACTCACTCCGGTACGACGCGGCGCTTGGGTTCCTTCTTCGATGCAGCATACGATTTATGCTGCTGAATGTCCTGCACGGCCTTCAGATCCGCCGAATCCTGCTGGCGCTCGAGCAGCCGGATTTGCCGCTGGACCTTGGTCAGCCTGGCCTGTGCGGCGTTGCGCTCGGCATCGAGAGCGGCGGCCTGCTCGGCAATTTCCTGATGATTCTGGGCCAGCGCGGCTTCCTGCTGGCGCTGAATGCTCAGGTCGGTCTGCAAACCAGCCAACCGGGTTTCATTGGCAGCGACCAGCTGCGCGATGTGGGCATTTTGCGCATCGAGCAGGATGCGGCGAATCTCCACCTGCGACAGCTTGACCGTCTGCTCCACGAAATCACGGTAGAGCGCCTCGCTGCGTGCGGCGTCGGTCATCTTGGCCACGCGCCAGAACTGTCCGTCGTGAAACAACGCGACGTAGTAAGTCAGTGTGCCCGGATGAAACAGCAGGCTCGCGCCATATTTGCCATTGTAGGTGGTGCGCAATTCGCTCAACTCATGCTGCTTGATCAGCGTCTGCAGCTCCTGCACCGCGCCCGGCGATGCCGCGGCCGGGTTGGTGGCGGCAGCACTGGCGCCGGTTTGGGCCAGCGACACCACCGTGCCGCCCTGCGCTTGCGCCAGCGGCACGACCGCAGCGCCCTGCGCCTGGCCAGCCGGCTGCGCCAGAGCCGCCAAAGGAACCGCCAACATCATGCAACCCAATACGCCGATTCGTCTGCCCACGCGCGCTGTTCCCCAAAAAGCACTCATCTGTTCCTGTTCCCTCGTTATCCGTCTAGTTATTGGTATCGCTGCACCGCAAATGCGCGTGACACCCACTACGTTTCAAACTCGTTCAATGTCTCGGCATCGGCCCCGATGATCTGATACTTGCGCATTTTCTCCCACAACACCTTGCGGCTGATGCCCAGGGCATTCGCTGTGTCCTGGCGGCGCCAGCCGTTGTCGTCAAGGGCGGACACGATGCGCTGGCGCTCGGCCAGGTCCCATCTCGATCGGTCCACCGGCTCGACCGGCGCCGGCTCGCGCGCCGAAGCCTCCCGGCCGGCCCGCAACGCCGCCAGCGTGGCGAATATCTGCCGGATGCGCGACTCGTCCCAGACGCCGAGCTGACGATAAACGATCCCGACGCGTTCGGCAATATTTCGCAGCTCCCGTACATTACCCGGAAAAACCATATTTGCCACCAAATCCAGCACCCACTGTGGCGCTTGCGGCACACTTTGCCCCCCATCCGGCCCCGCCACCCGGCTCAGAAAGGCGTTGAAAACGGCGATTTTATCGATTGCGCCGCGCTCCTCCAGGTTCGGGATGCGAATCTCGATGACGGCCAGCCGATAGTACAGATCGGCCCGAAAGGTCTCTTGGCGCACCATCTCCTGCAGATTGCGGTTGGTAGCGGCCACCAGCCGAAAATCCAATTGAATCGGCGCGGCCGAGCCGAGCCGCGTCACCGCGCTGTCTTCGAGCACGCGCAGCAGCTTGACTTGCTGGTACAGCGGCAAATCGCCAATTTCGTCCAGGAACAGCGTGCCGTCGTTGGCCTGCTCGAAATAGCCCTTGTGAGCGTAGAGCGCGCCGGTGAACGCGCCCTTGGCATGCCCGAAGAAATGCGACTCGAACAGGCCGTCGGGGATCGCGCCGCAATTGACCGGCACGAACGCACCCTGCCCGTAGCGCCGATGCTTTTCGTGCAGCAGCCGCGCGATGCGCTCCTTGCCCACACCCGTCTCGCCATGAATCAGCACGTTCGAATCGCAATCGGCAAACGCATCGACTTCGCCCAGCAACGTCAGCATGGCCGGCGAATTCGCCACCAGCGGCTCGCTCTGGACCACCTGGCCGTCGGCTGCGCGCAACTCCGCAGCCAGCTTGAAGATCAGCGTGCGCAACTCGGCACCGGTGAAATCGAGGGTCAGAATGTTCGAATACTCGGGCGGATACACGCGCGGATCCTTCTCGCGCGGCGCGGCGGACACCCAGATCACCGGCATGCCCTGGCCGAGCTGCCAGTCGCGCGCCTTCAGGCGGCTGCCGTCGATATTGGTCACGCTCACCACCGCCAGCGCGGGCCGGGCCACCGCTCGCTCCGGAAGCACCTCCAGGCCGTCGGCGCGTATCACTTCGATATCGAAACTCGCCAGGCAATGGGCCACCCGCTCGGCAATATCCGACTTGCCTTCCCATACAAAAACATCGAGGTCATCCAGCGGCGGCTTGATACTCATTGTTTTTCCATTCAATACACCAGTTGTACGTGATTGGTGCCGCAATCGACCGACAGCAGCGAGACGTCCGTGACACCTATCTTGATCCCCAGAATATCGTTGAACAGCAGATTCTGGATAATCGAGCTCGAGAGCGCGTTCAAGGTCGGCTGCAACACTTGCAGCACCAGCCCCGACAGAGCCGTCAGCGCATTCTGCCCGCTATTGGCGCCGACCACCGGCTGCACGAACGTCACCCGGCAGGCCTGCTGCGCCGACGGAATCAATAACGCGTCGCACGTGACGTCGCCCAGCAGATTGCCCAGGCCGCCGAGCAGCGCATCGGCGGTGCCGAGCACATTACTGACCAGCGCATCGACGCTGCTGACGGTCCCGCCGATGTTCAGGGTAAGCACGTTGGTGAGCGTGCTGCCCAGACTATTGGCCACGCCAGTGACCTGATTCTCGGCCGTGCTCAGCGATTGGTTGATCTTGCTCAGTGTCAGCGGATCGCCATTCAGGGCGGTGACCAGATTGGTCGCCAACTGATTCTGCTGGCTGGTCGTGGCCACCGGATTGGTCGCGCCGATACCCTGCATGAGCGCCAGCAACAGCGCATTGGTTACGCTGCTGGCGGTGGTGCCCAGATTCACATTGGTATTGGTGGTTTGCGTGGTACCCACCGCAAACGGCGGATTGGTCGTCGACTGCCCGAGCAGACTGAGATTGACCTCGGTGCTGATCGGAAAGCCCAGCACGGTCGCGATCGTCGCGGGGCCGGTCATCGTCGCGCAACTGCTTTGCGAATCGAGCACGCCATTCTTGAACGAGCCCACACAAAGGTTGGCCACGCCCGAGCTCACGTCGATTTCCGCCTCGTTGGCAGGCAAGCCCGCTTCGCACATATGGCTGAGCGTGCCGGTCGACTGCGCGACCTCGACGATCAGCGGCAAGTTCACGTTGATCAGGCTGCCGAGCAGCGGCACCCCGCTCGTGCTGATATCCAGGCGCACGCGCACCTGCGCGTCGTTGGCGGTGGTCCCCACGCCGCCGATGCCGATCGCCGGCGGCTGAATCACGCTGACATTGCCGCTCACGCTCGAGCCCAGCACGTTCAAATTGGTGCTCGGAATGCTCACGGCCCCGCTGCCGGTCGCCACGCCCAGCATGGTGTTGACCAGATCCAGCACATTGACTTGTGCATTGAGCGCCGAGGCCACGTCGGGGCTGCCGCTGGCCGAGGTGATATTCGCGAAGACGCCGGGCGTCGTGCCGTTGCCCAGCAGTTGAATCGGCAAGTTCAAGGCAGCCACGCCGAGTTCGGCTTGCAGTGTCGAGAGCGCGCTGACCGCCAGATTCGCGGTGCCGTACTGACTGACCACGTAGGATTTGCTCGCATCGAGCAATTGCCCGATCGTCAGATGCTGGATGGTCGCCAGGCTGTTGAGCGTGGCCACGTCGATATTGGCGGTCACGGGAATGCCCAGCTGCTGGAGCAAGCCGGCTGGCGTGACGTTGGCGTTGGCCAGCCCCGCGTACGAAACCAGATCGATCGACGCGGGATCGACGCCGATGTTGGCCAACAGCTGTGGCAGCAACCCCGTGGAATCCATTCGCAATAGCCCGCTACCCACCGTAAAGGCGGCTACCGGCGCCGCGCTGCGCGCCACCGCATCGACCTGCACGATTCGCGTGCCGATTCCGGCAAACAGCGAAGGCACGCTCTTGCTCAATTGAACCAGCACCGCGTTGGCGTTGGCCGTGCCCGCCGCGAAGCTGCTCAGGGCGCGGGCGCCGGCCGTCCATGTACCGCACTGGATCTTGTCCTGGCTCACTGTCAGGTAATCGGCGGGCGACAGATTGGCCTTCAGATTCGTTTGGACGCTGGCGGCGATCTGCGTGCAGTCCGGCAGGCTCTGCGCACCGGCCAGCGCCGCCAGGTCGGCCACCTTCTGCAAATTGCGCTTGACGTAAAAAACATATCCGGTGTCGATCGCCAAACCCAGAATCACCGCCACCATCACGAAAATCACCGAGACGATCGCCACCGACCCCCTCTGCCGGTGCGGCAATGGAGATACCGGCCAGGCTGACGAAGGTACCGAGCTCGGCTTCACGGCGCGCCCTATCGCGACTGACTGCCGGAGGTGCCCGACACCTTGCTGCTGAAGAACTCGGGAATCGGGTGGCGGAAGCTGTCGAGATAGCGCCGATAACTTGCGCTGGCCTGCGCGCCGAGCATCGGCAAGGGCGGCCCGGCCCACCGGCCATCCGCCTGGGCCTGCAACAGTTCCCGGGTCGTGGCGCCGAGTTCGGCATGGCGGCGCGG
>JAGXBI010000236.1 GCA_018971155.1 Burkholderiales bacterium | reverse complement strand
TTCCTTGCGCCAGAATTTTTCCAGCGCGAATTTCAGCTCGCGGTGCGCGCCGATGCGCGGCAAACCCAATCCGTGTGCTCCAGCCATTGCCATTCCTCTGCCATTGAAAGTCTGCTGGCAGTATCTGCCCCGCTCATTTATTATTCAAACGAAAGTTATTTCTGATAATCATTAATTATTTTCATGACACGAACACCCATCGAACTCCGCCATCTGCAGACCCTGCTGGCCTTGCGCGACACTGGCAACGTCTCGCGTGCAGCCCAGTGGCTGCATCTGACGCAATCGGCGTTGTCGCACCAGATCAAGGCGCTCGAAGATTTTTACGGCCTGCCGCTGTTCGTGCGCAAATCGGCGCCGCCCAGCTTCACGCCGGCCGGCAAGCGGCTGCTCGAGCTGGCCGAGCAGGTGGTGCCGTCGGTCGAAGCCGCCGGGCGCGATCTGGTGCGCCTCGCGCAAGGCACACGCGGCACGCTGCGCATCGCCGTCGAATGCCATACCTGCTTCGACTGGCTGATGCCGGCAATGGATGTCTTTCGCGCGCGCTGGCCGGAGATCGAGCTCGACATCGTTTCGGGCTTTCACGCCGACCCGATCGGCCTGCTGCACCAGGACCGCGCCGACCTGGCGATCGTCTCCGAATACGACCCCGACGAGGCGGTCGACCATCACCCGCTGTTCAGCTTCCAGATGGTGGCGTTGCTGGCCAACGACCATCCGCTGTGCGCCAAGCCGTTCCTCGACGCCGAGGACTTCCGCGCCGAGACGCTCATCACCTATCCGGTGCCGGACGATATGCTCGACCTGATGCGGCAGGTGTTGATCCCGGCCGGCATCGAACCGGCACGCCGCACCACCGAATTAACGGTCGCCATCCTGCAATTGGTGGCGAGCCGCCGCGGCCTGGCGGCGCTGCCGCTGTGGGCCGTGAGCGGCTATCTGGAGCGCCGCTACGTCACCGCCCGGCCGATTACCCGCGCCGGCCTCACCGGCAAGCTCTATGCCGCGACCCTGCCCGCCCTGAGCGGCAAGCCGTACATCGGCGAATTCGTCGCGGTGATGCGCGAGACCAGCCTGATGAACTTTCCGGAGATCGAGTTGCTGTAGGTGCGAGCGGCGCTGAAATTCGTGGACAAACACGAGACGTCGCCGTACTATACGCATCGCGTACAAATACAACAGAAAGGGTCATGATGAGCGCTCAACAAACCTTCCTGCGCGACGCCATGCGCCGCCTCAACATGACCCGAGACAGCTTCGCCGATCGCATCGGCGTGCGCCGCCGGGCGCTCGACACCTGGCTTTTGCCGGAAGATTCGAGCGAATTTCGCAGCATGCCGGGTATCGTCGAGAAATTCGTCGACGAAATCGTGCAGCGCGAGGCGCCGGCCAGCGGCGATACGCACAGCGTACATACGTCGTTGCGCGAGCGCATCGCCGTCGAAGGCAAGCCGCAGTTGCTGTCGGTCGACCAATTCAGCCGCGAATCGCTCGAAGACCTGTTCCGCATCGCCGATATCATGCAGCCGATCGCACGCCGCCAGAAAATTTCGCGCGTGCTCGAAGGCGCGGTGCTGGGCAACCTGTTCTTCGAGGCCAGCACCCGCACCCGCGTGAGCTTCGGCGCGGCATTCTGCCGGCTGGGCGGCTCGGTGTGCGACACCACCGGCTTCACCTTCTCGTCGATGGCCAAGGGCGAATCGATCTACGACACCAGCCGGGTCATGAGCGGCTACGTCGACGCCCTGGTGGTGCGGCACCCCGAACAGGGCTCGGTGGCCGAATTCGCGCGCGCCACCAACATTCCGGTGATCAACGGCGGCGACGGCCCGGGCGAGCATCCGAGCCAGGCGATGCTCGACCTCTATACGATCCAGCGCGAATTCTCGCGGCTGGGCAAGCTGGTCGACGGCGCCCACGTGGCAATGGTCGGCGACCTGCGCTATGGCCGCACGGTGCATTCGCTGATCAAGCTGCTGGCGCTGTATCGCGGCCTGAAATTCACCCTGATCTCCCCCGTGTCGCTGGAAATGCCCGCCTATATCATCGACCAGGTCGAGCGCGGCGGCCACGTGGTCGAGCAATCGCAATCGCTCGAGGAAGGCTTGCGCGGCGCCGACGTGGTGTACGCCACGCGCATCCAGAAGGAGCGTTTCGCCAACGAGGCGATCGAGGGCTACACGCCGGAATTCCAGGTCTCCCAGGCGCTGATCAATCGCGTGTGCGATGCCGGCACGATCATCATGCATCCGTTGCCGCGCGACAGCCGGCCGGGCGCCAACGATTTGTCGACCGACCTGAACCACGACCCGCGCCTGGCGATCTTCCGCCAGACCGACAACGGCATTCCGATTCGCATGGCGATCTTCGCCGTGCTCATGGGCGTGGAAAACCAGGTACAGCACGCGATGCGCGACGTCACCTGGCGCACGCCGTCGCGCATCGGCCCGGACGACGCCTCGTTCGACGGCCTGGACTGAGCCGGCAAAAGTAAAAAGGCGCATGAGCGCGTCCCGGGCGGGTAAAATTGCGGCAACCCGAGTCTTTTGCCCTGGAGTGCAGTCATGCGCCGTAAAACCCTCACCCAATACCTGATCGAGCAGCAACGCGAGTTCGGCAACATCCCCGCCGAATTGCGCCTGCTCATCGAAATCGTCTCGCGCGCCTGCAAGACCATCGGCTACAACGTCTCCAAAGGCGCGCTCGGCGGCGTGCTGGGCAGCGCCGGCAGCGAAAACGTGCAAGGCGAGATCCAGAAAAAGCTCGACGTGATCTCCAACGAGATCCTGCTCGAAGCCAACGAATGGGGCGGCCACCTCGCCGCCATGGCGTCGGAGGAAATGGAGCAGGTCCACCACATCCCCAATCGCTACCCGAAAGGCGAATACCTGCTGCTGTTCGATCCGCTCGACGGCTCGTCGAACATCGACGTCAACGTCTCGATCGGCACCATCTTCTCGGTGCTGCGCTGCCCCGACGGCGTGTGCGAGGCCACCGAGCAGGACTTCCTGCAGCCCGGCACCCGGCAAGTCGCGGCCGGCTATGCGGTCTACGGCCCGCAAACCGTGCTGGTGCTGAGCACCGGCCACGGCGTGCACTGCTTCACGCTGGACCGCGAGATGGGCTCCTGGGTGCTGACCCAGGAAAACATGCGCATCCCGGAAGACACCAAGGAATTCGCCATCAACGCCTCGAATTCGCGGCATTGGTACCCGCCCGTCAAGCGCTACGTCGACGAACTGCTGCTGGGCGCGGAAGGCCCGCGCGGCAAGGACTTCAACATGCGCTGGATCGCCTCGATGGTGGCCGACGTGCATCGCATTCTCACGCGCGGCGGCATCTTCATGTACCCGGCCGACGCGCGCGATCCCAGCAAGCCCGGCAAGCTGCGCCTGATGTACGAAGCCAACCCGATGAGCTTCCTGGTCGAGCAGGCCGGCGGCGCGGCCACCAACGGCGCGCAACGCATGCTCGAAGTTCAGCCCACCAGCCTGCACGAGCGCGTGGCCGTGTTCCTCGGCTCGAAAAACGAAGTCGAGCGCGTGACCGGCTATCACCAGCAGGATTGAGCCGGCCTGGCGTCGGCCCCGCTTCGGCGACGCCATGCGCACCGCTGCCGGGAAAAATATTGCGTCAGGCTAGTGACAAATCACCTCTGGTTTTGTTAAAATCCGAGGCTTCGCCGGAATAGCTCAGTCGGTAGAGCAGCGCATTCGTAATGCGAAGGTCGGGGGTTCGACTCCTCTTTCCGGCACCAGTAAAATCAAAGGGTTACCGCAATCATGCGCGTAACCCTTTGTCGTTTCTGGCAACAGTGTAACTACTGTGCAACCGGATTGGAGAAACTTCAGGCCTACTTAGGCGATTTAGCAAATCCACTGATAATCCAGCTTAGAGTGCGGGCGCAGACGTATCCGATGACCCCGAGTAACGCACCCACAAGAAAGCCTCCAGCCCCCTCCCCCTGTGTCAGCAATACGAGAGCCCCGCCTATCCACACACTCCCCCAGACCAGGCCAAGAATATTAATTGCCTTGCAGACTCTACGAATACCTTCATTGGGGATAGCTTCGGTCTCCCACAAAGCGGAAATACGCATCCTGTGCCCGCCCCTAACAGGAAATCCCAAACCTTAAGTGTTTCTGACTCGAACCGAGCGGGAAAGAGCAAGCTCGCTCGCGCGGTCTTGAGGAAACGATTTTGGGGTAGGGACCGGCGTAGAATTGGTCTTAGCCATAAACCAAGCTCCTTTCTAGCTCGGTTTATGGCCAGGCGGCGCGAAGTGCTGCAACGCCCGCGCCGCCGCTCCGCCTGATACCGTCAACCGTCAGGCAACGGTCATGCTCTATACGGCCTCAAGACGCACCACAGCGCGGCTTCCAGTTGCCTCGGCATATCGGGCAAGTGTACGCATCGAAGGCAACGAACGGCCACTCTCCATTCTGGCAATCGTCGATTGGGTCGTATGCATCCGTTCTGCCAACTCATCTTGAGTCAGCCCGGCTCGAACACGCGCTGCAATGAGTTCTCGTGCAATGGCAAACTCCGGCGCTTGGGCGTCGTATTCAGCCTTGGTTTTGGGGTCCGCCAGCAGGCGTTTTTTCAGGGTGGCAAGGTCAGTCATCGTTCAATCCTCTTTCATTCTGGCGAGAGCTGTCTCGATGGCCCGGCGCGGCGTCTTCTGCGTCTTCTTCACGAACACGTGCAGCACAACCAGACGCTGCCCGGTCCGTGTAACGTATATCGCCCGCGCGATGCCATCCCGGCCCGTCATGCGGATTTCCCACAACTTTCCCTCCAACGGGCGCACGTGCGGCATTCCGACGCGCTGCGGACCAAATTCCGCCAGCATTTCCGCGATGTGCAGAAAGCGGGCGCGCATATCGGGCGGCAGCGCCAGCAATTCGGCTTCAGCGTCGGGTATTAACTCTACGTGCCATACCATTATTTTATCGCTTTTTTGCTATATCCGTAAATCACTGCGCCACTACCCGCAATCCCGGCGCCTGCTCAGGCTTAAAGTCGATGCCCGCCTGCTCCAGCATCCACGCCTCAATCTTGTCGTGCCAGTTTCGCAGCAGGTCCAGCGGACGGCGGCGATAATGCTTCTCGGCAAGTGCGCTCGCGGTGTGCCCCATAATTTGCGCCACCACGCCCACAGGCACCTCGCACCACTCAGAAAGCGTGCCGAATGACCGGCGCAGGCCATGCAGCGTCACATGAGGCAATCCGGCAGCGGCTAGCACCTGATTGTGCGCAATGCGCGGCTCGGCAATCTTGCCATCGGCGGCGGCCGGACTACTGAACACCCATTCATTGCGGCGCGGTAACGCGGCCAGCAGGGAGGCAGGATAAGTTGTCAGCGGAATAACTCGGTCCGTCACCGTTTCCACCTTGTCAGCCACACGCAGGCTTCGCCATTGAAAATCCACACCGGCACACTTGAGCGCCGCCATTTCCTCGCGGCGCGCGCCGGTAAGCAATAACGCTTGCAGGTAGGCACTGATAACGGGGTTCTTGGATCGCCCAAGCCAGACCTTGGGCACTGCTAGACGTTCAACCGCTTTGCCGGTTTGACTTTGAGCGTGCTTTTTTCTCCGCATGCCATAAGTCATATTGAAGCTGCTGCCGCAGCCAGATTTCCGGGCTGCCGCCCAGCCATTGGGCCAAACGAATTGCCATATCGGCACTAATCGCAGCCCGCCCGTTAATTACCCTCGAAAGTGCCACACGCGACACCCCCAATTGCTCGGC
Source organism: Burkholderiales bacterium (assembly GCA_018971155.1). GTDB lineage: Bacteria > Pseudomonadota > Gammaproteobacteria > Burkholderiales > Burkholderiaceae > Pandoraea. The sequence goes on along the minus strand of JAGXBI010000236.1, from coordinate 50 downwards.
GGCTTCGGTCACACTCAGACCCAAGGCCGGCAATACGTCTTCCTTGAGTG
>JAGXBI010000235.1 GCA_018971155.1 Burkholderiales bacterium | reverse complement strand
ACTGGCGACGAAGTGATTGAATGCCGTCAGCTTCAGGCCAAGCATGAACCTCAGCTTGACGATATCCGTCTGCCGGCCGGCTTTGCCCTTGATTGGCGTGCGCTTGGCGGGTCGGTTCATAACGGCCCCGCGCCAGCGCCATGTGCGGTCAGGGTCGGCACCAGCACGCGCATTACCTGGATCACCGCGGGGCCGAGCAAGACCAGCATCAATGTCGGGAAAATGCAGAATATCAGCGGAAACAGCAGCTTGACGCTGATCTTGCCGGCAGCTTCCTCGGCCCGCAGACGGCGCTTGAGCCGGAGGTTCTCCGAGTGAACCCGCAACGACTCGCCGACACTGGTGCCGAAGCGCTCGGCCTGGATCAGCATCGCGACGAGCACGTCGATGTCCTCCACGCCGGTGCGCAACGCCAGGTTTCTCAGTGCGACCTCCTTGCTCAATCCGGCACGCATTTCCAGCAGCACCAGTTGCAGTTCCTCGCTCAGCGCCTGGCTCTTGATATGCATTTCGTCGGCCACTCGCGTGAGCGCCGCGTCCATGCCGAGCCCCGCCTCGACGCAGACCGTGAGCAAATCCAGTGCGTCCGGAAAGTCCTCGAAGATGGCTTGCTGCCGCCGCCGCACCTGGCGCGACAATACGCCGTTGGGCAGGTAATAGCCGAGCGCGGCCAGCACCAGCAAAACGAGCAGGAAGTGCCGTCCGTTGCCGCTGTTCAGGTAAGGTCCGGCGACCGCCAGGCACACCAGCGGCAGGCCGATCGCAAGGATCGTCTTGGCAGCGAAGTAAATCGCCGGGGCCGATGCCTCGCGCCAGCCGGCATTCACGAATTTGGTGCGCAGCGGCGAGTTTTCCCATCCTTCCTTGGGAATCGAGAGCTTGGCAAACGGCCTCGATATCTGCACCACCGTCTCCACCCAGGGGGCGCGTTCGGCCTGGCCGACCTCCGGCGTGCCGCCGTCGACCACCTGGGTCATGCGTCGCCGCACGGTGTCGGGCGTCAGCAGCTTGATGACAACTGCCACCGACACCGCGACGATCCCGAAGATCGCGGCCAGCAATAGGATTTGATCGATTCTCATGACGACGTGGGGAATCCCCCCCTCCTCCGAAAATTGAGCGCGAATGCCGCGCGTCACACGTGAATGCGAATGATCTTTCTCATCCACAGGAGCCCGAACAGCATCATCACCATCGCGGCGCCCACCATCTTGATCCCCAGGGGATCGGTCCACAGAATGCGCAGGAACTTGGGGTTGACGATCGAAATGATCAGCGCCATCAGGAACGGCAGGAGTCCAAGAATCCAGGCCGACAGGCGTCCCTCGGAGGAGAGCACCCGGACCTTGCCCAGCAAGGCCAGCCGGCTGCGGATGATCTGGCTGATATTGCCTAGAATTTCCGCCAGATTGCCGCCGCTCTCGCGCTGGATCAATACCGCGATGACGAAGTAACGCAGGTCGCTGATCGGCGAGCGCGTGGCCAGCCCGAGCAGCGCATCGTTGAGCGGCACGCCGAAATTGATCTCGTCGAAGGCGATACGAAATTCATTGCCGATCGGCGCGGGCATCTCGTCTGCCACGATACCCAGCGCGGTGGAGAATGAATGGCCGGCCCGCAGCGCGCGGCTGATCATGTCGGCGGCTTCGGGCAGTTGCTCCTCGATCTGGTGCAGGCGCCTGGCCTTGGCGCGCATCACGCGGGCCGGCATCACCAGCGCGGCGACGACCATCAGACTCAATACCGCCAGCCCGGGGATCGGCATCAGCGAACTGGCCATCCAGATGCCGAGCGGCGGCACCACCACATAAAAGAGCAGGCCGCCGACCGTCAGCTCCAGGCCCGACTGCGCCAGTTGCCGATCCAGCACATGAACCCGCGGGATCCGCATCAGCATCCTGGTGATTGTCGGCGAGCGGCTCAACTCCCTTTGCTTGAGAATCGATAGCGTCTTGCTGTTGCCATGCGCGCCGGCCGACATCATGCGGATGCGGCTCTCGACCCGCTTGACGGCGCTGCTATGGTGGCCCTGCCACCAGAGATAGACGCCCTCGGCTGCCAGAATGCAGGCAAGGAACACCAAGACGATAAAACCATAGAACGCAAGATTCATGGTCATGCCCCCTTCAAATTGCCGAGCGCTTCGCGCGACGCTACACCGGAAATTGTTTGGCCGGGTCATACAGCGCGTCGGGCACCGCCACGCCGAAGGCCGCCAGCCGCTCGGAAAATTTGGGCCGCACGCCCGTCGCGCAAAAGTATCCGGTCACCTTGCCGTTGCGGTCGAGCCCAACGCGCTTGAACGTGAAGATCTCCTGCAGGTTGATCACGTCGCCCTCCATGCCGGTGATCTCCTGGATACTGACGATCTTGCGGCGCCCATCGGTCAGCCGCGCGACCTGGACGATCACGCCGATGGCCGAACTGATCTGATGGCGCGTGCCCTTGGTGGTCAGATTCAATCCGGCCATGCCGATCATGTTCTCGAGCCGTGTCAGCGCATCGCGAGGCGTGTTGGCATGCACCGTCGCCAGCGATCCCTCGTGGCCGGTATTCATCGCCTGCAGCATGTCGAACGCTTCGGCGCCGCGCACTTCGCCAAGAATGATGCGGTCCGGGCGCATGCGCAGCGCATTGCGCACCAGCGAGCGCTGCGTGATCTCGCCCTTGCCCTCGATATTGGGCGGGCGCGTCTCGAGGCGCAGCACATGCTCCTGGCGCAGTTGCAGCTCGGCCGCGTCCTCGATGGTGACGATGCGCTCGTCGGCGGGAATGAAGCCGGAAAGAATATTGAGCAGCGTCGTCTTGCCGCTGCCGGTACCGCCCGAGATCAACACGTTGACCTTGGCGGCCGATAGCGCCTCGAGCACCTGCGCCATCGGCGGCGTCAGGCTCTGGTACTCGACCAGATTGTCCACCGTCAATGGATTGACCGCGAAGCGGCGAATCGACAGCAGCGGTCCGTCAATGGCCGACGGCGGGATGATCGCGTTCATCCGCGAGCCGTCCGGCAGCCGCGCGTCGACCATCGGCGTGGACTCGTCGATGCGCCGCCCGACCCGCGAGACGATCTTTTCGATCACCTTCATCAAATGTGCGTCGTCGTAGAAAGTCACATCGGTGAGCTCGAGCTTGCCGCGCCGCTCCACATAAACGTGCTTGGCCGTGTTGACCAGGATGTCGGAGATGGTCGGATCGGCCAGCAAAGGCTCGAGCGGACCGAAGCCGAGCATTTCGTCACGCACGTCCCGCACCAGGTGGCGTCGCTCGACCTCGTTGATGGGAATGCCCTCCTCGTCGACGATCACCTCGACCAGCCGTGCCAGCTCCTGCTGAATCTGCTCGCTGGTCAGGCGCTGCAGCTTTTCCAGCTCGACCCTGTCGATGATCGCCTGATGGACGTCCTTCTTCAGCTGCTGGTAGGCGTTTCTCGCCATGCTCTGCTTGCTCGGGCTCTGCGCGTACGCGGGCGCATCCGTCGGCGAGAGAAATTGCTCACGTAGCGTCATCACGTTCTCCATGGTCATCGCTCCTGCTGTCTCACGCCTTGCTCAACGTCGGCCTGGCGAATAGTTTTCCAAAAACGCCGCTGCGCGGCGCGGCCTGCGGCGACAAGCCGCCCAGGATCTGGTCGATGCTGCGCGCCACCGCGCTGGTCTTGGCCAGGCGCTGCACCGGTACGCCCTGGTTGATCGAGTCGGCCACCGTCGCGGCGTCCTCCGGAATCAGGCTGGCCACCGGTACCCCCAGCGCCTCCTGCCAGGCAGTCAATCCGATCGGCCCTTTCTTGTCGTAGCGATTGACCAGCACGCGGATCTTGTCGTTGCGATAGCCCAGCGAACGAAAAATCTCCAGCATGCGGCGCCCGTTGCGCAGATACGGCAACGTCAGCTGCAGCACCGCGAAGATCGTGCTGCTCTGATCGAGCGCGGCAATCGACACACTGCCGATGCTTTGGCCGACGTCGAACACGATCAGGTCGTACTGTTGGCGCACCAGGTTCAGGATGCGCTGCACATGCTCCGGCTTGATTTCCTTGGCCTTGGCCGGGTCGGGCGCGCCCGCGAGCACGTCGAAGTCCTTGCTCACGCGCAGCACGCAAGCGTCGAAGAAGGCCGCGTCGAGCCGCTCGATCTGGGCGCATATGTCGGCCAGCGTGGCCGGCGGAGTCTGCTCCGAGACCAGGAACGCGGCCTCGCCGAACTGCTGGTTCAAATCGAACAGCAGGGTCCGCCGGCCCGCCAATGACGCATCGAACGCGACGTTGGCGGCACCGAACGAGGTGCCGCTGCCGCCCTTGCACGACACGAACGACACCACCTGCCCCTCGCGCCGGTTGCCGGCGACTTTTTGCGCGACGCGCCGAATTGCCTGGCGCATGCCGTCGGGCTCGATCGGCCAGGGCTGCACGTCGCGCACGCCGGCACGCATCGCGCGCATCAGCAGGTCGGCCGACGGCGCCGGCGCGATCAGCATGCACGCCATCTCGGGCCGCAGCGCGGCAACCGCGCCCAGCGAGTCGATATCTTCCGGCGCCATGCGCGTGCCGTCGAAAACCAGCAAATCCGCCTGCGCCAGGCTCTGCGGATGATTCAATAAGGCGCCAAGACCGGTGGATGTCGTACTCACGCGATGATGCGCGTCATCGGCCGCGACGATTTTCTCGATCTCCGTGACGTGCTCCGGATCGGCCGAAATCACGAGAATGTCGATCATGTCTGTCTACTCACTCAAATGGCTTCAAACCTAGCTGCAGGTCGGGTTGGTTCCGTTGACGCTATCCAGACTCTCGCGGGGCAGCGTGGTCGCAAAAGACGGCATCGCGATGTCGATCGGCACGAACGGGATCAGCGTGTCGACCATGACATTGACGATGCTCACCGTGACATCGGTGCAGCTCGTCACGTCGCATCCCGGCGGCGAATACGTCACGTCGATGTTGCCGTCCTGCAGGATCGACAGCATGGCCTCCATCTTCGACTTGATCGCGGGCGAATCGATATCGCACACCACCGCGACCCGCGCGCCCAGGCGCGTCGCCTCGGCAGCCGTATTCCAGTAGAACAGCACGCGTCCCATTTCCATGATCCCGATCAGCAGCGAAAAAAAGGCTACCGAGATCAACGCGAACTCGAGCGCGGCCGTGCCGCGCTGGCGCGCCGGGGCGGCCTTGCCTTGACGGTGACGGAGCCGGGCATTCATGACACTTGCCTCATGACACAACTGATATCGCCAAACACCAGATTGTTGATTTGAAAGAAGCCGACCAGTTGCGTAAAGGCGAACCCGGTGATCTTTACCTGCACCAGGTTGATGGTGTCGCCGCTGGGGTCGGTCTGCACGTTCTGGTAAGTTCCGGTGCAGCCGCTGGTGTTGACCGGATCGCACACGACCACCATGGCGGTCGTCAGGCCCGGGGCCAGCGGCGAGCCGGTGCAGCTGCCGTTGCCGTAGACCGCATAGCATTTGGCGGCCGCCAGCGGATAATCGCTGGAGGTCGGACTATAGGTCGACAGCAGGCGAACCGCGTCGCGCGTGGATTTGACCAGCGTGTTGTACTGAAAGAACGCATAACCGAAGTCGACGATCCCGCTCAGTAAAAGCGCCATGGGAATCGCCACCAGGGCGAACTCGACGGCGGCCACGCCGCGCATGCGCCGAATTCGTGAGAGCCGGTTGCGCATGATGGGTCTCCTATTGCACCAGCACGGGCACCAGCGGCCCGATGCCGGCGGTATTGCTGCCCGGAATGCCCTGGGTCGCGCACGGCGAGCTCGGGTCGGAGGCGTCGCCCCGGTACTCGAGATAGACGG
>JAGXBI010000234.1 GCA_018971155.1 Burkholderiales bacterium | reverse complement strand
TGGGCGGACTACCGATCGCGGCCGGCATCCTCCTGATGACCTCCGCATCCGCCGCGCGTGACGCGAGCGGCGCAAGAAGGCGCAAATAAAAAAGGCGCGGCCCTGGGGCCGCGCCAAGGTTTGGAGACTTTTCACTCAAAGCAAAAGTCAACCTCTCGCGGAACGTAGTATAGGGCGACCGCCCGCTTTCATTATCAGCATTCGCCGCAATGCATTATTCCGGTTGACGCAATAAAACGCCCCGCCACGTTCCGGCGCGCGGGTTCCCGTGTGGCGGCCTCGCAACAAACATTTGCTTCGCTATCCTACTCATATTTTTTCGAGATAAAAATTCCTTTCCCGACAACAAGTTAGATCAATGGGAAAAATTCTTTCATTTTCCGCAACAAGCTATTGCGAGAAGCGCGATATATGCGGCAGACCCCCGCCCCTACACTCGTGGCTGTCAACTGAACAGGGCGAGGCTGTCGCAGGCCATCGTGCCGGCGCGATCGACAACCGCGCCGGTCACACGTCCTGTTCCGCGTGATTATGTATTCGCAAAAGTACGAACACCTGTTTTACCTCACTGGAGCAAACACATGAAAAAAACCCTCTTCGCGCTCGCGGCCCTCGGTGCGTTCTCCGCCGCTGCTCAAGCGCAAAGCAGCGTGGCGTTGTATGGCTTGATCGATGCCGGCGTGGCCTATGTGAACAACTCGGGCGGCAACAGCAACTGGGCCGCCGCCAGCGGCATGGTCAATGGCAGCCGTTGGGGCCTGGAAGGCTCGGAAGACCTGGGTAACGGTCTGAAGGCCATATTCAAGTTGGAAAACGGTTTCAACATCGCGAATGGCAAACTGGGCCAAGGCGGCCGCGAGTTCGGCCGTCAGGCGTATGTCGGCCTGAGCAGCGCGCAGTTCGGCGCGCTCACGATCGGTCGTCAGTACGACTCCGTGGTCGACTACCTCGCACCCCTGACGCTCAATGGCAGCGCGTACGGCGGCGTCATGGCCTCGCACCCGTATGACAACGACAACACCAACAATTCGTTCCGCATCAACAACTCGGTCAAGTACTCGAGCGTCAATTACAACGGCCTGACCTTCGGCGCGTTGTACGGCTTCTCCAATAAAGCCGGCGGCTTCTCCGACAACCGCGCCTATAGCTTCTGCACCGCATATAACAACGGCCCGCTGAGTCTGGCCGCGGCGTATTTGCAGATCAATCGCGGCAACGGCAATCTCGCCGGCGGCGCGCTCGATTCGTCGGCAAGCTCGGGCGACGCGATTTTCCTGGCCTCGCGCCAGCGCGTGTTCGGCGTCGGCGGCAGCTATGCCTTCGGCCCGGCCACCGTCGGCCTGGTGTGGACCCACACGCAGTTGGATAACGTCGCCTCGACGAATTTCAACAGCACGGCGATTGGCGGCTTCAACGGCCAGGGCGTGCGGTTCAACAACTATGAAATCAACGCCAAGTACGCGCTGACCCCGGCCGTGTCGCTGGCCGGCGCCTACACGTTCACCGACGGAAAGCTCGATGCCACCGGCCAGAAGCCGAAATGGCATACCGTCACGCTGCAGGCTGACTACCACTTGTCCAAGCGCACCGATGTGTATCTGGAAGGCACCTACCAGAAGGTCGCGGACAACGAGGGCACTGGCCTGAATGCCGCGATCAACGGCGCGGGCGGCGTCTCCTCGACCGACTCCCAAGTGATGGTCGGCACCGGCATTCGCCACCGCTTCTAAGCGCCCGGCGAATTGACGTGAAAAAGGCACCGCAAAACGGTGCCTTTTTCTTTGGCTTGCGAAATGAGTTCGCGTCGAACTAGAAGCGTGTCTCGCGAGCCGCCCGCAAAAACGTATCGAGTACCGGGGTGCAATCGAGCAGATCCGGCCCGCCGGCGCGGTGAAACTCCGGGTGCCACTGCAGCCCCATCACGAACGGCGACTTGCGGTGCCGAATCGCCTCGATCACGCCGTCGTCGGCGCTGATCGCCTCGACCGACAGGTCCCTGCCGAGCGTCCTGACCGACTGGTGATGGATCGAATTGACGATCGGCGTGCCCTGCACCGTGAGCATCGCCTTGAGTGAGGACCCCTCCGGGAACGACAGCGTATGACGGTTGGCGTCGTACTGCTCGTTGACGTGCGGGATCGCGTCGGGCAATTCGGTTTGAATGTCCTGATAGAGCGTGCCGCCGAACGCGACGTTGATCAGTTGGCAGCCGCGGCACACGCCCAGGATCGGCTTGCCGGCGTCGATGAATTCGTGCAGCAGCTCCAGCTCGTACATGTCGCGCATGCGGTCGCCTTGCCACTCGTGGCGCGTGGCCACTTCCGAGTAACTTTGCGGAGAAACATCGGCGCCGCCCTGCAAGACCAGCCCGTCGAGGTTCTTGGCGTAATCGCGCAGCCTTATATGGCTCGGATGCAGCAACCCTTGCGTGTCGACCGTCGGGATCATGAAAACGAGCACGTCGCGCGACATGACCCAGTGTGCGATCGACTCTTCGAGATATTGCAGCGTCTTGCTGCGCAACCCCTTGGAACCCGGCTCGGGATGGAAGATGCGCGCGGAAATGCCGATCTTGAGCGTGCGCTGCGTGATCCGCTGTCCGGCCCGGTCATACCAGGCGCGAAAGCGCGCCGTCACGATGCGGCCCAGCACCGCCAGCGGCGTGTCGGCCGACGACAGATAGGACGGCATGCCGGTGTTGCCGCCGCTGCCGCCTGGGGCCTCGCCGGGGGGCGGCGGCGGGGCCGCAGGCGGCTCCGAGGGCGGCTGCGCACCGCCCGGATGCGCGGCGCGCGATGGTGGTTCATTCGACTCGGCGCCCTGGATCGGCGGTGGCACCGGATGGTCGCTGGCGATATGCGCGCTGGCCGGATCGACTTCGGATGGAGCCGCCGACGGTGACGCTGGCTGGGAAGGCGTTTGGGGCTGCTTGGGGTCTTGGGAATCTGTCATGACGAATATCGGGAGTCCAGGGCATTGGGATAGACCGTGGGGCTGCGGGAATTATCCTCCGAGCGGAGCGGCAGGGCAATTCGGAGGCCCGCCGCCGAATTCGGCACCCGCGTCACACGGCCGCCGCCAGGTCTGGTATATCTAGTGAAAGTGTCATGCATGGCGCACCGGCGTGCGCCCAACCACTCGAGCGAGGACCACGATGGGTATTCGGATTTTGCGGCTCTGGCGCCTGGCCAGAACGGATTTTCGCGTGCTCCGGCATGCCTTGCGGCACCCGGATCGACCGCGCTGGCTGTGGCCAGCCATGGCTGCGCTGGCGCTGTATGCAGTGTGGCCGTTCGATCCGATCACCGTGCTGGTGCCCGTACTCGGCCTGCTGGACGACGTGGTCGTCATCGCCCTGGCCGTGCACTGGCTGCTCAAACTGCTGCCGTCCCACGTGCTGCGCGCTGCGCAGCAACAGGCCGGCATGGCATCGCGCGCCTGAAGCGGGCGCGGTGCCGGATCGATTGCAGGTTCAAGGCAGCAGGATCGTCGACCCAGTGGTCTTGCGGCTCTCCAGATCGCGGTGCGCCTGCGCGGCATTGGCCAGCGCGTAGCGCTGGTTGATCTCGATTTTCACTTTACCGCCGATCACCACGTCGAACAGCTCCTGGGCGGTCTGTTCCAGATCGGCGCGCTTGGCGATGTACGAGAACAGCGTCGGCCGCGTGAAAAACAGCGACCCGCGCGACACCAGGTCCGGTACGTTGATCGGATCGAGCGGGCCGGAGGCGCTGCCGAAACTCACCATCATGCCGAGCGGTCGCAGGCAATCGAGCGAGCCGATATAGGTGTCCTTGCCAATCGAGTCGTAGACCACCGGCACCCCTTCGCCGCGGGTGATTTCCTTGACGCGCTCGACGAAGTTCTCGCGCGTGTACACGATGGGATGATCGCAGCCGTTGGCCTTCGCCAGTTCAGCCTTCGCATCGGAGCCTACCGTGCCGATCACCGTCGCGCCCAGCGCCTTGGCCCATTGGCAAGCGATCAGGCCCACGCCGCCCGCGGCCGCGTGAATCAGAATCGTGTCGCCCGCCTTGACCGGATAGGTACGGCGCAGCAGATACTGCGCCGTCATGCCCTGCAGCATCATGGCCGCGCCCTGCTCGAACGACAGGGCCTCGGGCAGCACCACCAGGAACGCGGCAGGCATCACGCGTACCTGGGCATAGGCGCCCGGCGGGCGGCCGGCGTAGGCGACGCGATCGCCGACCTTGACGTGGCTCACGCCCTCGCCGACCGCCTCCACCACGCCGGCCCCCTCCATGCCCAGGCCGGCGGGCAACGGCTGCGGATACAGGCCGGTGCGGAAATAAACGTCGATATAGTTCAGTCCGATCGCATGGTGCCGCACGCGGGCCTCGCCCGGCCCCGGCTCGCCGGCCTCGACGTCGACGTACTGCATGACTTCCGGTCCGCCGGTCTCATGGATTCGAATGGCTTTGCTCATATTCGCTCCTCGCTGTTCGCGTTGGTAAATTGGGGTATCGAAAATTCACGACGGTGGACGCTAGAAAGTACCGGGATAGGCGCCTCCGTCGAGCAGCACGTTCTGCCCGGTGAAATACCCGGCGTGCGCGCTGCAAAGAAATGCGCACATCGCACCGAATTCCTCGGGCGTGCCGAAACGCTGCGCGGGAATGCGGCTCGCGCTGTGCGCGCGAATCTCGTCCGGAGCGATGCCCTCGCGCCCGGCCCGCGCGGCCAGCGTTGCGGCCAGCCGGTCGGTGTCGAATTGGCCCGGCAGCAGGTTGTTGATCGTCACGTTGTGGGCCACGGTCTTGCGCGCGAGGCCAGCGACGAAGCCGGTCAGGCCCGAGCGGGCGCCATTGGACAGCCCGAGAATCTCGATCGGCGCCTTCACCGAGGAACTGGTGATATTGACGATGCGCCCGAAGCGGCGCGAGATCATGCCGTCGACCGTCGCCTTGATCAATTCGATCGGGCTCAGCATATTGGCGTCCAGCGCGCGAATCCAGTCGTCGCGCGTCCAGTCGCGGAAGTCGCCCGGGGGCGGCCCGCCCGCGTTGGTCACCAGAATGTCCGGCTCGCCGCAGGCCTCCAGCGCCGCGGCCCGCCCCTCGGGCGTGGTGATGTCGCACGCCACGGCCGTGACCGCCACACCATGGCGCGCCCGCATCGCAGCCGCGGTCTCCTCCAGCACCGCGGCAGTGCGCGCGACGATCGTGACCTGCACGCCCTCGGCCGCGAGCGCCTCGGCGCAACCGCGTCCCAGCCCTTTGCTGGCGCCGCACACCAGCGCACGCTTGCCTTCGATATCGAGTTTCATCGGTCTGACCCTTTGCGAAAACGTCCCTTGGGCGCGGCCACGCGGCGGCCCGTCGCGTCGACGAGCAACTCGTCATGCGGGGACCGCCAGCGGGTTCGCGCGCCTGCTCGGCAAATTCTAAGGGAATCCTGACAAACGCGCCGGCCGCACGCTGGGCGGCCCGCCACGCTTGGGCTAAAATCGGCCCACGGCGACGAACCGGTTCGCCGTCTTGCCCCTGTGCCCCTTTTTGCGCGCCCCTCGCCATGAAACAAGACCCCCGCTTTCCGAATCTCTTCATCTGCGACCACCCGCTGATCCAGCACAAGCTGTCGCATATGCGGGACAAGGAGACGTCCACACGCACCTTCCGCGACCTGCTGCGCGAAATCACACTGCTCATGGGTTACGAAATCACGCGCGATCTGCCGCTGACCACCGAACGCATCGAAACACCGTTGGTGCCGATGGACGCGCCTGTCATCGCCGGCAGGAAACTGGCGATCGTGCCGGTACTGCGCGCAGGCATCGGCATGAGCGACGGCCTGCTCGATCTGGTGCCGTCGGCGCGGGTGGGCCACATCGGCGTCTATCGCGACGATAATCACCGGCCGGT
>JAGXBI010000233.1 GCA_018971155.1 Burkholderiales bacterium | reverse complement strand
TATCAGGGGCAGTTGATGATCTCCACCTGGAATCGCGGGGTGTCGACTTTCACGCTCAATCCGTTCGAGCGTCTCGCACAACTGGTGGTGGTACCGGTGGTGCAGGTCGAATTCAATCTGGTCGACGAGTTCGCCGACAGCGAGCGCGGCGCAGGCGGGTTTGGCAGTACCGGCCGGCGCTGAAGTCCGGCTCCCAAGCACAAAAAAACGCCGCAATTGCGGCGTTTTTCGAGTGAGACCCCGTGCTACTCCGCTTCGGCGGTTTCCGGTTCCGGGCGGGCGGAGCCATTGGCAGGGAAAGTCAGCCGCACTTGATCCTGCGCGTCGAGATCCACCGTGACGCGCCCACCACTGGTGAGTTTGCCAAACAGCAGCTCGTCAGCCAGCGCGCGACGAATCGTGTCCTGAATCAGGCGCTGCATCGGGCGAGCCCCCATGAGGGGATCGAACCCCTTGCGGGACAGGTATTTCCTGAGCGTATCGGTGAACACCACCTCGACCTTCTTCTCATGCAGCTGATCCTCGAGCTGCATGAGGAACTTGTCGACCACGCGCAGAATAATCTGCTCGTCGAGCGCCTTGAAGCTGATGATCGCATCGAGCCGGTTGCGGAACTCAGGCGTGAACATCCGCTTGATATCGGCCATTTCGTCACCGGCTTCGCGCTGGGTCGTAAACCCGATGGTCGAGCGGTTCATCAACTCGGCACCCGCGTTGGTCGTCATGATGATGATGACGTTGCGGAAATCCGCCTTGCGGCCGTTGTTGTCGGTCAGCGTGCCGTGGTCCATGACCTGCAGCAGGACGTTGAAAATGTCCGGATGCGCCTTTTCGATTTCGTCGAACAGCAATACGCAATGCGGCTTTTTGGTGATCGCCTCGGTCAGCAGCCCTCCCTGGTCGAAGCCGACATAGCCCGGCGGCGCGCCGATCAGGCGGCTCACCGCATGGCGCTCCATGTATTCGGACATGTCGAATCTGATCAATTCGATGCCGAGCGTGAAAGCCAATTGCCGCGCGACCTCGGTCTTGCCGACCCCGGTCGGGCCGGAGAACAGGAAAGCCCCGATCGGCTTGTCCATCTTGCCCAACCCGGCGCGCGCCATCTTGATGGAAGCCGCCAATGCGTCGATCGCCGGATCCTGGCCAAACACGACGCTCTTGAGGTCGCGGTCGAGTGTCTGCAATTTGCCGCGGTCGTCGGCCGACACGCTTTGCGCCGGAATACGGGCGATCTTCGAGATGATTTCCTCGATTTCGCCTTTGCCGATGGTCTTTTTCTGTTTGGACTTGGGCAGAATGCGCTGCGCGGCGCCCGCCTCGTCGATCACATCGATCGCCTTGTCGGGCAAATGCCGGTCGGTGATGAAGCGCGCCGACAATTCGGCTGCCGCACTCAGTGCGCTGGCCGAATATTTGATGCCGTGATGTTCCTCGAAGCGCGACTTGAGACCGCGCAGAATCTGCACGGTTTGCTCGACGGTCGGCTCGACCACGTCGATTTTCTGGAATCGCCGCGACAGTGCCGCGTCCTTCTCGAAGATGCCACGATACTCGGCAAAAGTCGTCGCGCCGATGCACTTGAGCTGGCCTGACGAAAGCGCCGGCTTGAGCAGATTCGAGGCATCGAGCGTGCCGCCGGAGGCGGCGCCCGCGCCGATCAGCGTATGGATTTCATCGATGAACAGGATCGCGTTGGTGCGTTCCTTCAGTTCCTTGAGCACCGCCTTGAGGCGCTGCTCGAAGTCGCCGCGATATTTGGTGCCGGCCAGCAGCGCGCCCATGTCGAGCGAATAGACATTGGCGTCCGCCAGAATTTCCGGCACCTCGGCGCGTGTCACGCGCCAGGCCAACCCCTCGGCAATCGCGGTTTTTCCCACGCCCGCCTCGCCTACCAGCAGCGGGTTGTTCTTGCGTCGCCGGCACAGCACCTGCACCACTCGCTCGACCTCGGATTCGCGGCCAATGAGCGGATCGATGCGACCCTCGCGGGCCAGCTGGTTGAGGTTTTGCGTATATTGGGCCAGCGGACTTTCCTTGGCTGCCGCGCCCTCCTCGCCCTCGGCACCGCTCTCGCCGGCCTTGGCGGACTCGCTGCTTGCGCCAGTCTTGGTAATACCGTGCGAAATGTAGTTGACGACGTCGAGCCGGGTCACCCCCTGCTGCTGCAGGTAATAGACCGCGTGAGAATCCTTCTCGCCGAAAATCGCGACCAGCACATTGGCGCCAGTAACCTCCTTCTTGCCGTTGGAAGTGGACTGCACATGCATGATCGCGCGTTGAATCACGCGCTGAAAACCCAGCGTGGGTTGTGTGTCGACTTCATCGCTGCCGGGCACCGTCGGGGTGTTGTCGGCGATGAAATTGCGCAGATTCTGTCGCAAGTCGTCCAGATTGGCCGCGCACGAGCGCAGCACCTCAGCAGCCGTGGGGTTGTCCAACAGCGCCAGCAGCAGATGCTCGACGGTGATGAACTCATGCCGCGCCTGGCGAGCTTCCATAAACGCCATATGCAGGCTGACTTCCAATTCCTGGGCAATCATGCTTCCTCCATCACGCACTGCAGCGGATGCCCGGACTGCCTAGCGTGGCTAACAACTTGCTCTACCTTGGTCGCAGCGACATCGCGCGTATAGACCCCACAAACTCCGCGACCCTCTCGATGCACCTTGAGCATGATCTGTGTCGCGGTTTCGCGATCCTTGTTGAAGTGTTCCTGGATCACGAAAACGACAAACTCCATGGGAGTAAAGTCGTCATTCAACAACACCACCTTGAACATCGGTGGTGGCTTGAGTTGCTGCTCCTGTCTTTCTGTGACGGTGTCGCCGTGGGTCGTCGGTAAGGTTGCCATACGTCGATTCTAAACAACTCGGGCCGCGCAGCCGTGCCGCCTCGCCACGCGCCGCTTCCCGTCGCTCCGACCTGCCCGACAACGCCAAAAACCGCCAGCCCAAGGGTGGCTGCACTCTATGTAAGCAGCTTAACCCAAAATTCAAGAGCGTGCGGCCCTTTCATTTGGGGGCGGCCGATATCCGGGAAAAACCTAATAAATGAAGGGGTCTAAACCGCCAAAAACCCCTTGACACTATCGCGCATTACCGCAAACAATCATTATGGCGCTTTTCCACACTCTGCAGTTGTTCGATAGCTCAATAGAAAAGGTGCCTTGGTGAGCCTGTGAGGAGAGAACGGCTGCTGTCGTTCGGCTTTTCGGATGCGCTCGTTGTTGCGGTGATGTGTAGTAGTAGTAACTGAATTAGGGGAAGTTTGTATGGCACTCGGTACGGTGAAATGGTTCAACGATGCCAAAGGGTTCGGTTTTATTACCCCGGATGAAGGCGGCGAGGACCTCTTTGCGCATTTTTCTGCGATTCAAATGAACGGGTTCAAAACCTTGAAGGAAGGCCAGCGCGTCTCTTTCGAAGTGGTGCAGGGCCCGAAAGGCAAGCAAGCGTCGAACATTCAGGCAGCGCCCTGAACGCCGCATCGCTGCTTGCAATCGCAGACCCGGCTTCGGCCGGGTTTTTATTTGTCCGCCGCCGGTGCGAAAAAGAGGCAAAACCGCCCTCTTCTCGCACGACGGAAATCCCGCAGCTTACATATTGTCGATCATGACCTGGCCAAATCCGGAGCACGACACCTGAGTCGCGCCCTCCATCAGGCGAGCGAAGTCGTAGGTCACCTTCTTGGACAGGATCGATTTCTCCATCGACGCGATGATCATATCGGCCGCTTCGAACCACCCCATGTGACGCAGCATCATCTCTGCCGACAGAATCTCGGAGCCCGGATTCACGTAGTCCTTGCCGGCGTATTTCGGGGCGGTCCCGTGTGTCGCCTCAAACATGGCCACCGAGTCCGACAGATTGGCGCCGGGTGCGATCCCAATGCCGCCGACCTGCGCGGCGAGCGCATCGGAAATGTAATCGCCATTGAGATTGAGCGTCGCAATCACGTCGTATTCGGCCGGACGCAACAGAATCTGCTGCAGGAAAGCGTCGGCAATCGAATCCTTGATCGTGATTTCCTTGCCCGTCTTCGGATTCTTGAATTTGCACCACGGGCCGCCGTCGATCAGCTCGGCACCGAATTCCTTTTGCGCCAGGTCGTAGCCCCAGTCACGGAACCCGCCTTCCGTGTATTTCATGATGTTGCCCTTGTGCACCAGCGTGACCGATTGACGGTCATTGTCGATCGCATACTGAATCGCCTTGCGTACCAGGCGTTGGGTGCCTTCTCGCGAAACCGGCTTGATGCCGATGCCCGAAGTCGACGGGAAGCGAATCTTCTTGACACCCATCTCGTTTTGCAGAAAAGCGATGACTTTTTTGGCCTGCTCGGATTCGGCCTCCCACTCGATTCCGGCGTAGATGTCTTCCGAATTCTCACGGAAAATCACCATTTCGATCTTCTCCGGCGCACGCACCGGCGAGGGCACACCCTTGAAGTAGCGCACCGGCCGCAGGCACACGTAGAGGTCGAGCTCCTGGCGCAGCGCCACGTTCAACGAGCGGATACCGCCGCCCACCGGGGTCGTCAGCGGCCCCTTGATCGACACGACGTACTCCTTGAGCACCTGCAAGGTTTCTTCCGGCAGCCACACGTCAGGCCCGTATACCTTGGTCGATTTTTCGCCCGCGTAGATTTCCATCCAGCTGATCTTGCGTTTGCCCTGATAAGCCTTCTGCACCGCCGCGTCGACCACCTTGATCATCACCGGCGTAATATCGAACCCGGTACCGTCACCCTCGATATAGGGAATGATGGGATTGTTGGGAACGTTCAGGGAAAAATCCTTGTTGACCGTGATTTTTTCCCCGGCCGGAACTTTGATGTGCTGATACATGATCGACTCCATTGAACTTGCAGTTGACTACGCGCGGCCAGACCGGCGCCGCCGGCAAACACGCCCCATTTTAACGATGGTTTGCGCACAGACCTGATCACTCAAGTCTTATATAAGACACAAGACTAGGTTTCGTATTATGCATTAGTATTTCACGCTTTGCCATATCGTCGGCGCTCGCCGTGCCCAGTTTCCACGCCACATGACCTTAATCATCCTTAACAAGCCGTTTGGCACGATCTGCCAATTTTCGCCCCATCCGTCCCGGCCGTCGCTCGCGGATTGGGTCGATGTACCGAACATCTATCCCGCCGGGCGCCTGGATGCCGACAGCGAAGGTCTGCTGCTGCTGACCGACGACGGCAGGCTGCAAGCGGCCATCAGCCACCCAAACCATAAAATGCCCAAGACCTATTGGGCGCAGGTCGAGGGTGCGCCCAGCCATGCGGCGATTCGGGCGCTGCAAGCAGGCATCGATTTGGGCGACTTCGTCAGCCAGCCGTGCCAGGCTCGGGCGATCGAGCCGCCGACGACCCTTTGGCCGCGCAACCCGCCGATACGCTACCGGGCCACGATCCCAACCAGTTGGCTGGAGATCACGCTGACCGAGGGAAAAAACCGTCAAGTCCGGCGCATGACCGCGGCGCTCGGGCTCCCCACGTTGCGCCTGATACGAGTGGCAATCGGCCCGCTCAACGTTTTCGACATGCAATTGACGCCGGGCAGCTGGCGGGAGGTGGCGCCCCGCACACTGCAGCTGTCCGCGGCGCCCGCTGAGCGTCGCCGGACCAGGCCCATGCGCGCGCGGTAAACAAAAAATCCGCCCCGTCTCACCAGGTGTCAACCGAATCCCCGATGCCGCGTTATTTGAGGTGACTCAATGCGGGTCATAAAGTTAATTAACTCGTCTCACGGCTCAAGAGGATTCTCATGAACAAGCTGATCGCTGCTTTGGTTGCTGGTCTGTTCGCTACCGGCGTTTTCGCACAAACCACCGCGCCGGCCGCCGCCGCGCCGGCCGCCGCTACCGCCCCGGCAACCGC
>JAGXBI010000232.1 GCA_018971155.1 Burkholderiales bacterium | reverse complement strand
TGGTGCTGGCCGACACCGGTCGCGACGACGGCCTCGGCCGGCAGGCGCTCTGCCAGCATGGCAATCGCCCAGGGACCACTCAGACGCGTCCCAGGGTTCTGAGCCGTCTTGAGGGGGCGAGCCGCCGCGACCGAGCGCAGATAACTCAGCCACGGCCCCGTCTCGAGCGGTTGGGCCAGCCTCGACAACTCGGGCAGCGCGGCGCGCAAATCGGCTTGTGCGCCAATCTGCACGGCCTTGTTCTTGCCGATTTCCGCGGCGTCGACATCGATGTGAACGATCGCCGCCCCCTGCGCGAAGGACGCTGGATCGCCGATCACGCGGTCATCGAAACGCACACCCAAGGCCAATACGACGTCGGCTTCATTGACCGCCACGTTGGCACAGTACGCACCGTGCATGCCGAGCGGCCCGAGAAACAGTGCGTGACCGTCCGGCATGGCCCCAAGCCCCATCATGGTGAGCGCCACCGGGCACTGCAATTGCTCGGCAAGTTGCACGAGCTGAGCGCTGGTACCGGATGCCACGATGCCGCCGCCGGCATAAATTACCGGCCGGCGACTCTCCTTCAGCAGTCGGGCGATCCGGCCGGCCTGCTCGGGCGCCAGAGCCATGGCCACCGGCTCGGCGGACCGGACCGGCTCCGGCTCGTCGGTAGCCGAGCGCACCTGCTGAATGTCCTTGGGGAAATCCAGCAAGACCGGGCCCGGACGGCCAGCCAACGCCAGCGCGGCAGCGTCGCGCAACGCCGGGCCGATCTCCTCGAAACGGCGTACCTGGCGAGCCTGTTTGGTAATCGGTCGTGTCACGGCAACAATATCGACTTCCTGAAATGCATTTTTGCCGAGCCAATGCGTTGCCACATTGCCGGTAATCGCCAGTACGGGAATCGAATCGCTGTTGGCGTCGGCAATGCCGGTCACGAGATTCGTCGCGCCGGGGCCGGATGTCGCCAGACACACCCCGAGCCGGCCGGTGGCGCGGGCGTAGCCTTGCGCGGCGAATACCGCGCCTTGCTCGTGCTCGGTGCGGATCAGTGCAATGTCGACGCGCGACAGCGCGTCCAGCATCTCCAGATTCGCGCCGCCAGGGTAGCAAAACACCGTTGAGACTCCGATCTCGCACAGCGTCCGGGCAATCATGTCGGCGCCTCGCAACGCGTCGGCAAAAGCGCAATGCGCAGACAGTGGGTCGAGTTCGAGTACGGAATTCATGGGGGCGCCTTGTCGGAATGGCGGCCGGCAGATGGCAGGCCTTGTGCGGGGAAACCTCAGTGTAGGCGCGCACGATCGTAATTGCTTCGCTTTCGCTTGACGAATGCAGACCAAAAATACATGATCAATTCAAAAATCACATCGTTTAAGAATGAATTATGCAAATAGACGAATTCGATAAAAAAATTCTGCTGTTGTTGCAGGAAGACGCTTCACTTTCGGCGGCGGAGGTCGGCGAGCGCGTCGGCCTGTCTCAATCGCAATGCTGGCGACGCATCGACCGACTCCACCAGGAAGGCGTCATCACCAGGCAGGTCGCGGTGGTCGATCGCAAAAAGGCGGGTCTTAACGTGATGTTGTTCGCGCACGTCAAGTTGGCTGCCCACAGCCGCAACGCGCTGCCCGAGTTCTCGCGGGCGATTCAGGCGTTCCCCGAGGTCATGGAATGCCATGTCCTGATGGGCAACGTCGATTTTCTCCTGCGCATCGTGGCGCGCGACGTCGAAGCCTATGAGCGATTTTTTTTCGAGCGGCTCTCGCAACTACCGATGATCCAGGAAGTCAACTCGATGATTGCGCTCTCGCAAATCAAGGCGTCGACCGTGTTGCCGATCGAAACGACCGAGCGATAGGGCCCGCCGAGACGCCGCCGGGCAGTCGCGCTATGCTACCCGTGTGTGGCTTGGTGTTTGATCATCCTCTGGAAGCGACTATGAAACGGTCCATGAAGCGAATTTTCCTCGGCACAGGCACGTTGCTCGCGGTGCTGATCGGCGTCTGGTTTTTCATCCCAGCCCATGCCGCCCTCAAACCCGGCGACAAGGCGCCTGAATTTACTGCCCAGGCTTCGCTCGGTGGCAAGGTCTATACGTTTTCTCTCGCCGACGCACTCAAGCGGGGGCCGGTCGTACTGTATTTTTATCCGGCCGCCTTCACCAAGGGGTGCACGATCGAGGCGCACGACTTTGCCGACGCCATCGAGCGCTACCGAGCACTGGGGGCCACGGTCATCGGTGTGTCGCACGATGACATCGCGACGCTCAAGCGTTTTTCCGTCAGCGAATGCCGCAGCAAGTTCCCGGTGGCGGCAGACACCGACGGGAGCATCATGAAGGCCTACCATGCGGTGTTGCCGATGCAGACGAAATATGCGAACCGTGTGTCGTACGTGATCACCCCTGACGATACGGTGCTGTATCAGTACAGCAGCCTGAACCCCGACCAGCACGTTGCCAACACGCTCAAGGCACTGCAGGAATGGAAAGCCACGCAAAAGTCCGATGGCATCAACCGTTGAAGCTCGCGGCTGGCCGACTTGCCGGCAAGCGCCGGGCAGGTGAGTGCATCACGGTTGCCACCGCTTCAGAAAAACCTGCACCTGTGCGTTGAAGGTTTCATAAGCCGTGCGCCACCGCACGGTCGGCGCCTGCTGCAGCATGAGCATCTCGAGATCGCGGCAGCGCTCGGTCAGCGCGCGCTCGCCCAATGCGGCGAACGCTCCCTTTATCCGGTGCAATTTCGTGAGCAGCGTGCCGCGATCGCCCTGCGCCAACGCCGATTCGAGCGCCCGCAAGTCGGCTTGCATGGTGTCCGCCAGCAATGCCCGGCCATCGCCGTCGAGCAGACGTTGCGCTTTGCCGCGGGGCAGCGGTGTCGATAGCGTGTCCGACGTCAGCCACCGGTCCAAAAGCTGACGCAGTTGCGCAAGCGACACTGGCTTGACGATCACCTCGTCGATGCCATTGGCTCGACAGCGTTCGAGCACTTCCGGCGCGGTATGCGCCGTCACCGTGATGATGGGTTGCTTGGCACCGCGCTCCCGAAGCATCCTGGCAAGCCGATAGCCATCCAGATCCGGCATGCTGAGATCGGTGAGCACCAGATCCACGTGGGCGGAGGCAAACAGCGTCAGCGCCTGAGCGCCGTTCTCGGCCCCCAGCGTGCCATGGCCGAGGCGAGCCAGTTGCTCTTGCAGCAACAGCCGGTTCACGGGATTGTCCTCGACAACCAAGACGCGCGTGCTGGGGGGCGCCGCGTTCGACTCGCCGCAATTCTGGCGCGGCGCGGATGCCGGGTCCTCGCGTGTCGCGTCGCCCATGTCCGCTGCCCCCGTCAATAATGCCTGGCGCAGCCCGCTCAGGGTGAAGCTGGAAACTTGCCAAGCGTGCGGGTGCTTCGTTCGCCGTTGCGGGGTCCAGGGACCATCGGGTGTGATATCGATCCAGTTCACATTCTCCGGTGGTACGAACGATGATGCGACCGCGAGCGTCAACACCCAGTCGGCCTGCGGCCAGCGCGCCGGAGCATGTTCGAGGACCGTCACGCGCGCGCCCCAACAGCGCAATTGCGCGGTGATGGCGTCGCGCCACTCGCCGGGTGCGCCCAGCAGTATGATCCCGGCTCCCGGGAGCACGCCTGGGCTCGCCGGGACGGCTTCGGCACCGAGGGCAAGCGGTACTTCGACCGTGAACACACTGCCCCTGCCCGGCTCGCTATCGAGCGAGATGCGGCCGCCCATCAGTTCGGCCAGACGGCGGCAAAGCGACAGTCCCAGCCCGGTGCCGCCGAAACGACGCGCAATCGAGGCATCGGCCTGCGTGAAAGGCGCGAACAACTGTGCCTGACGCTCGGGCGCAATCCCGATGCCGGTGTCCTCGACCTGCAGGCGTATCCATTGGCGCGCATGTTCGCGCGCGCCGCCCACCAGCCGAACAATGATGCCGCCGTGCTCGGTAAACTTGGCCGCATTGCTGACCAGATTGGCCAGCATTTGGGTCAGTCGCGCGGCATCGCCGCGCAGTGCCCCGGGCAGTGCCGGATCGAGCACCATATGAAGCGCCAGACCACGCTGGCGAATGCCCGGCGCATAGGTCATCACGACCTGCTCGATCAGCGCATGCAAATCGATGTCCGCCGCTTCGAGGCGCATGTGCGCGGCTTCCAGTTTCGAAATGTCGAGAATGTCATTGATGATCTGCAGCAGATGTTGAGATGCATTGCGCACGACCTTCAAACGCGCCGCCGCATCGCCAGCGGGCAGCGACAACTCGAGCAGCTCCAGGTGTCCCAGTATTCCCTGCATCGGGGTGCGGATTTCATGACTCATGGCCGCCAGAAACGCCGACTTGGCATGATTGGCCTGATCGGCAGCATGACGTGCGGCCTGCAGCGCCTTTTGCGCGGTGATGTCGCTGACGGCCCCCAACAGCACACGCTGTCCCTGATATCGCGTTTTGACCAGCGCCGCCCGCAGGCAGGCCGCGTCCCCCTGGGTCGGTGCCAGCGGCAGATCGAACTCGCGCAGGCGTTGCCCGGCCGGCATTGGGTGTCGGCGATGATCGATCCACAGCCGCGTGGCCAGCGTTCTGACGGGGCTGTCCGGCGCCCCGGTAAACTGGTGCGAGAGTGCTCGCATGCGGTCGTTCTGGGCCAGAATGCGTCCGTCGTCGGCGCGCAACACGCACAGGCCGATCGGCGCCGTATCGAACACGGTCCGGTTGAATCGCTCACTGTCATAGACGCGCTGAGCGCGCCGATCAGGCTCAACTCGGGAGCGAGACCGGCCGCGACCGAGCGCCAGTCCAGCGCATAGGCCGAGATCCAGTCGGTGCCCGGCACCGACTGCAGAAAAACAAATACGCCACCGATCCGCTGGGTAGCCAGATGGCGTCGTCGCTCGAACGCGCCCGATTTGTCCATGAGCGTGCCAACCAGGGCAAGATGCCGAGCCTGGGCCGCGCCCTGGCCCGACTGGGTAGCGGCAATCGGCTTGCCGTGCGCGCCGAGCAGGAAAAATTCCCCGGGATTGCGAAAACTGTCGACCTTGCCTTGCAGCGTGCTCAGCGGCAAATTGTCGACAAACACGGCGAACGGTCGCCCGAGGTGATACGCCGTGCCGACGGCGCTGACCACCGCCTGTCCGGTCAACGGATCCTCGCGCGGGCCGAGCCAGGCGATCTTGCGCCCGTCGGGCGCCGAACGACAATTCGCATCCAGGCACAGGCGGTCGATCAAGGCGTCGGTATCGAGCAAGCCCAGCCGGCGGGAGACCTGGCCGAGGTCGACCGGCGGCGCGATGGCGACGAAATGTCCGCGCGGGTCGAAAAAATAGCCGCTGGCCGCCTCGCCGTCGATCTCGCGCACGAGTACCGGGCTCGGTGAAACATGGTCCGCGAGTGCCTGGTAGCGACGGCAGCGCGCAGCGGACAGCGGGGCCTGCGCGTGACGCGCACGGCTACGCCATAGCAGCTGATATTGCGAGATGCCGTCGACACCTACGTCCGTTCGCGCCGGCGCCGATGCCTGAGTCCCGCACGGATGCGACGCGTCGGGCGAAGTGCGGCTGGCCTGTCGCCACCAGAGCTCCGCCACATGGACGCTATGCAGCCGGCGGGCCTCGGCATACCCGAGTTCATTGATCAGCGCCTGCCGATCACTGACGAATAGATGCTGTTGATCATTGATGTAGCTGTCGATGCGCGCCAGCACGGTGATGCTGGCCGCGATGCAAATGGCCAGCGAAATCAGGGCGCCGCCGCCGAACAGCAGCCAGCGCTGGGATAATCTCAGCCGATCCAGTTCGCGTTCGCCGCGCGAGCGTGAACGGGCGCGGCAAGCGCGCCACAAGGCGATCAATCGCAGACATTTCATGGAGCTTGGTGGGATGGCGACCCGGTTCCGGGCGCGAAGTCTACCGTAGGGAAAATAAGATGGTTCTATAGGTGCCAAGCGCGGCGA
>JAGXBI010000008.1 GCA_018971155.1 Burkholderiales bacterium | reverse complement strand
CCGTCCGCGCCAACCTCACCCGCGCGCGCCGGATCGTCGCAGCGGGACGAATCAGTCGGTGGAACCCGCGTAGGGCACCATGCACTGCTTGACGGTCTGCTCGAAAGCATGAGGCAACGTGCCCGGGTGGGCCTCGATATAGAGCAGTTCGCTGCCGCTACCGGACGGCCGGACCTCCAGCACCGGATCGTATTGGGCCTTGTGATCGGCGCCGAAGCCGCGATAGACCCGCACCGTCGGCACGCCGGAGGCCGCGTAGGAAGTGCTCTCGACGTTCACGCCCAGCCGGCTCCAGCCGTTATAGACGCAATTGACGACCATGTAGGGGTCGGCCGCCGAATACTGATCCAGCAGGGCATGCCTGCCGTCGGACATGACACCGTTTCCCGTGTTCAGAACTGCACATCCAGCCAGCAACGTCGCGGCGGCCATGATTACCATGCGTTTCATGCGTTGGGATTCCTTGCGAAAATTAGCACGATATTACCCGGTTCACGTCCTCTCGGCACGCATAACATGGCGGCGCGCCGGGATGTCGCGGACGTCAAACGCCGGGCCGCGGACCTTGACATGCGCCGCGCGTGGGGCGATCGTCGAACAATTCGGGCGATATGCCGTCATTTCCTCGATGCCGCGCGCCGTCGAAGCAAGCGTTAACGACCAGCGCCGCCGGCAACGTGGTATCTTGCGGGCTGGCAATTGTCGTGCGCCCCACCCACCCCCCGTTTATCGTTGTTTATGGCTGCCCAATCTTCCTCTAAAGAACCCCGTCAACCCAAGCGCCGTACACCGCTGTGGCTATGGATCATCGGACTGATCGCCGCAGCCGGCGCAACCGGCGCATTGCTGCTGGGCTATGTCATCACGGTGATGGAGCCGAATCTGCCGTCACTGAACGTGATCACCGACTATCGGCCGAAAATGCCGTTGCGCGTCTACACGGCCGATCACGTGCTGATCGGCGAATTCGGGCAGGAACGCCGCAATGTCGTCCATATCCAGGACATCCCGCCGGTCATGAAAAATGCGGTGCTGGCGATCGAGGACTATCGCTTCTACGAGCATGGCGGAGTCGATTTCATCGGGATCCTGCGCTCGGGCATCGCCGACGTCCTGCACGGCACCAAGGCCGAGGGTGCGAGCACCATCACCATGCAGGTCGCGCGCAATTTTTTCCTGTCACGCGAAAAGACATTCACGCGCAAGCTCTATGAAATGATGCTGTCGTACAAAATCGAGTCGGCCCTGACCAAGGACCAGATTCTCGAGCTGTACATGAACCAGATCTACCTGGGCGAAGGCGCATACGGTTTTGCCAGCGCCGCGCGCACTTATTTCGGCGTCGACCTGAAGGACATTACGCTGGCCCAGGCGGCCATGCTCGCGGGGCTGCCCAAAGCGCCGTCGGCCTATAACCCGATCGCCAATCCGCGCCGCGCCAAGATCCGTCAGGAGTACATTCTCAAGCGCATGCTCGATCTGCATTACATTTCGCAGGCCCAGTACGAGCAGGCCATCAACGAAAAAATCCATCTGGTCAAGGCGGGCATGCAGTTCTCGGTGCACGCCGGCTATGTGACCGAAATGGTACGCCAGGCGATGTACGACAAGTTCAAGGCGGCCGCCTACACGCGCGGCTTCAATGTCATCACGACCATCGACTCGAAAGATCAGGATGCCGCCTACAATGCGGTGCGCACCGGCGTACTGGCCTACGAGCGCCGGCACGGCTATCGCGGACCGGAGGGCCATATCGACCTGCCGGCCAATCCCGCCGATCAGCAGCAGGCGATAGACGATGCACTGGCCGACCACCCTGCCAACGGCAATATGTTCGCCGCGGTAGTACTCAATGCCACGCGCAGCAAGGTCACGGCGATGCCGTTGAGCGGCGTGGCAGTGAACATCGAAGGCGAAGGCCTGCGCTTTGCCGCATCGGCACTGAACCCGCGCCTGCCGGCCGACAAGCGCATCGGCCCGGGCTCGATCATCCGGATCATGCAGGACGCCAAGGGGCAATGGAGCATCACCCAGGTTCCCAAGGTCGAGGGCGCCCTGGTTGCGCTGTCGCCCAGCAACGGCGCGATTCGCGCGCTGGTGGGCGGCTTCGACTACAGCCAGAGCAAATTCAACCGCGTCACGCAGGCCTGGCGGCAACCGGGTTCGTCGTTCAAGCCGTTCATTTTCTCCGCGGCGCTGGAAAAGGGTCTTGGCCCGGCGACGATCATCAACGATGCGCCGTTGAACCTGCCGCCCGACCAGACCGGCGGGAAATATTGGGATCCGAAGGACGATGACCAACCCGAAGGCCCCATGACGATGCGCGTCGGGCTGGAAAAATCCAAGAACCTTGTGGCCATTCGGGTGCTGCACTATATCGGCACCAAGTATGCGCAGGATTACGTCACGTCGCGCTTCGGCTTCGATGTCGACAAGATCCCGCCGTATCTTCCAATGGCGCTGGGCGCCGGCGACGTCACGCCGATGCAAATGGTCAACGCGTATGCGGTGTTCGCCAACGGCGGCTATCGCGTGAGCCCCTATCTGATCAGCAAGGTGACCGACGCACAGGGCAACGTGATCGACCTCGCCGCGCCGACCACGGCCGGCGACAACGCCCCGCGCGTGCTCGACCCGGCCAACGCCTACATCATGGACAGCATGTTGCGCAGTGTCGCCCAGCATGGCACCGGCGCACGCAGCAACGTGCTCAAGCGCACCGATCTGGCCGGCAAGACAGGTACCACCAACGATGCCCGCGACGGATGGTTCGCCGGCTATCAGCATACGCAGGTGGCGGTGGCATGGCTGGGCTACGATCAGCCCAAGCCGCTGGGCAGCCATGAGTTCGGCGCCGATGTGGCGCTGCCGATCTGGATCGATTACATGCGCACCGCGCTGCAGGGCGTGCCCAGCTATACGATGCCGATGCCGCCGACGGTGGCCAGTGTCGGCGGCGAGCTGTACTTCGCCGACAAGACGCCGGGCAATGGCTTCCTGGCCAGCATCAGTCTGGGTAATAGCAATGGCCTGGCCGCCGGCATGCCGGGGTCCGCGCCGGCGACGCCGATCGGTCCGAATTTCCCGGGCGGGCCGGCGAATGCGCCGGCGATGTCCGGCCAGGCGCCGAACGTCACGCCGGGCGAGCGCCAGCAAATCCTGGATTTCTTCAAGAGCAGCAAGCCTTGAGCGCGATTTATCGACACAGTCATGCACCCGTTCCACGACACGGCCCGCTTCTGGCGCAGCCCGCTGTTGCCGGACACAGAACTGTTGTCGGCGCAGTACTTTCGTCATGAATTCGCGCCGCACTGGCATGAGGAATTCTCGATTCCTATCGTCGAGGCGGGCGCGCAAGGTTACCGGTATCGCGGCAAATATTTGATTGGCCGGCCCGGCGGCATCATGGCCATCAACCCGGGGGAAGTCCACACCGGCGAGCGCGCGGCGGACATCGGCTGGGCCTACCGCGCGTTCTATCCGTCAGCGGCCTTGATGCGCCGCATCGCTACCGATCTGGGCGGCAAGCCGGCGGATGTGCCCTGGCTGCCCGATTGCGTCATCGAAGATGCCCAAGTCGCCGCCAAACTGCTGCGCGCGCACCGTGCGATGGAGGCCGGCGCCGATCCGCTGGCGACTGAAACGCTGCTGATCGACGGCCTGAGCCTGCTCATCATGCGTCATGCGCTCAGCGCGCCGCGCCCGGCGTCGCTGGCTGCCGACCAACGACGGGTAGCGCAAATGCAGGCGCGTCTGGCCGAACAATTGGGCGAGCCGCTGGGCCTGAGCGAGTTGGCGGCGCAAGTCGGCCTTTCGCCCTATCACGCCACGCGGCTCTTTACCCGTGCCGCCGGCATGCCGCCGCACGCGTGGCGCAATCAACTGCGCCTGCAACGCGCCCGAGCCCTGCTGCGCCAGGGCCTGTCGGTGGCCGATGCCGCGGCTGCCACCGGCTTCGCCGACCAGAGCCACTTCACGCACAGCTTCAAGCGTAGCTACGGGGTACCCCCAGGGCATTGGCAAAAGGCGAGATGACGGCGTCGGCGCGTGGCGCGTGGCGCGTGGCGCGTGGCGCGCAAAAATCTACAAGCCGCGCGCCGCCCGAGTGCGCTAGTCTCCTGAGCTCAGGAGGACTCTTAGCATCATGGCAAGGCATTCGACACGAATTTCCCACTTTCTGGCCGGTGCGCGCGACACGTTGCCGATGCTCATCGGCGCCGCGCCTTTCGGACTGATTTTCGGCGCGCTGGTGTCGGCCAGCCCGCTGGCGCTCTGGCATGGCCAATTGATGTCGCTGCTGGTGTTTGCCGGCTCGAGCCAGTTCGTCGCCGTTGGCCTGGTGGCCGGCCAAACCGGCTTGCTGGTGATCTGGCTGACGACGTTCATCGTCAATTTGCGCCACGTGCTGTATGCAGCCACGCTGCAGCCCCATGTCAGTCACCTGCCGGCACGCTGGCGCTGGCCGCTGGGGTTTTTGCTGACGGACGAGACGTTCGCGATCACCAGCGTGTATTACCAGCGACACCCGCAGGCGCCACTTGGCCATTGGTATTTCCTTGGATCGGGGCTTGCCATGTACCTGAACTGGCAAGGCTGGACGCTGCTCGGGTTGTTGTTCGGCGCGGCTTTTCCCCGCCTGCAAACCCTCGGCCTGGATTTCGCGATGGTCGCCACCTTCATTGCCATCGTCGTGCCGCAGTGCGCGCGCCTGCCGTGGTTGGCCGCCGCCCTCGCAGCCGGCGCAGTGGCCTATGCCAGTCGCAACATGCCTTACAAACTCGGCTTGCTGGCCGCCGTATTGGTGGGCATCGTGGTCGGCATCGCCTGCCTGCATCGCGAGCGACGGCAACAATCCGACGCGCAGCAGGGCGAGCGCCGCACATCCTCGAAGGAGACGCCATGAATTACACCGTCATGATCGCAGGCATGGCTGTCGTCACGGTCTTCATCAAGGCCGTTATCTTTGTGCTCGGCGATCGCGTGAGCTTACCCCCGCTGCTGCGCGAAGCGTTGGCCTTCGTGCCAGTCACCGTGCTGACAGCGATTATCGTGCCGATGGTGCTGGCGCCGCATGGCCACGGGTTGGAGCTGACGTGGCGCAATCCGCAACTGGTGGCCGCGCTGGCAGCCATCGTCGTGTGCGCGGCCACTCGCCATCAGTTGCTGACCATCGGCGTCGCCCTGGCGGTGTTTTTCGGCTGGCAATTTGGCGTGCTGTGAGCTGCCTTAACAATCTTTAACTTGCCCCGCGTGGCGCTTGCCCCAAGAATCTCTGCGTCACAGCAATGCGCCAGCCCGGCATCGTCCCGCTTCTCATGATGGCTCCTCCGAGCGACGGTACGGATACCGGTCGCGCCACCTTTTTGGGGAGCATCAGATGTTCAAGCGCTTGGGAGCCGAATTTTTCGGCACGTTCTGGCTGGTCTTCGGGGGATGCGGCAGCGCCATCTTTGCCGCTGCCTTCCCGCAGTCCGGCATCGGCTTTGCCGGCGTGGCGCTGGCGTTCGGGCTGAGCGTGCTGACCATGGCATACGCCGTCGGTCACATTTCGGGTGGGCATTTCAATCCGGCGGTAACGCTCGGTCTGTTCGCGGGCGGACGCTTTCCCGCCAGGGATGTCGCGCCCTATGTCGTCGCTCAGGTGGTTGGCGCGGTGGCCGCCGCCGCGGTCCTATACGCAATCGCCAGCGGCAAGCCCGGTTTCGATGCCAGCGCCGGCTTTGCGGCCAACGGCTATGGCGCCCATTCGCCCGGCGGTTATTCGCTGGCGGCCGCAATGCTCGCCGAGCTGGTGCTGACAGCTTTCTTTCTGATCGTCATTCATGGCGTCACCGATCAACGCGCGCCGGCGGGTTTTGCGCCCCTGGCCATTGGTCTGGCCCTGACGTTGATTCACCTGGTCAGTATCCCGATCCCCAATACTTCCGTGAATCCGGCGCGCAGCACCGGCGTGGCGATATTCCAGGGCACCTGGGCGCTCCAGCAACTCTGGATGTTCTGGCTGGTGCCGCTGGCGGGCGGCATCCTGGGTGGGTTGATCTATCGCAGCCTGTTGGCGAGCCGAGCTATTCGGATCGCCTGAACCGCTGGGCACCCGGCCGTCACGCGACCGCACCGGGCTCAGGCGTGCGCATCGCCCAGCGCGCCCGCATGATAGGCCGCAACGAATTCATCGAAGTCGCCCGTTTGCGTTCGTTCCAGCTCTGCCTGCTCCTGCAGCGAGGCGGTGGCCATGTCGACGAATTCTGTCTGCAAATCCGAGGGCAGCGCACGTGAGCGGAAGTACTGCGCATGCTCCCGCGTGCGCTGCATGGCGAAGTCGAGGAAAGCGCCTTGCCCGCCGCCGCCAGCGTCGCGCAGCGCCTCGAGCACGTGGGCCGACGGCGTCAGCGAAGCGTCGTCGAGCTTGGCTTGCTGCTGGGCCAGCGAGGCGCCGACGGCGCCATCGCCTCGCTGCGCGTCGAGTACGTCGGCCGCCAGGCGGATGCGGGCCAATAATTCGCCGCCCCACTGGCGCAATGCGATGGCTTGCCCGCCTCGTTGCAGCTGGAGTCCGGGGCGACGCCCCTGCTTGACCGCGAGCGCAAAATTGGCCTTGTTTTCCGCGTGGGCCTGTGCCGATAGCAGCGGGCTGTCATCAAGCGCGCAAAACAACAGGAACGCATCCAGAAACCGCATTGTCGGCAGGCTCACGCCGTGCGGCGCAAACGGATCGATATCGAGGCAGCGCACTTCGACGTACTGCACGCCACGGCGCTGCAACGCCTGCACCGGCCGCTCGCCGCTGTAGGTCACCCGTTTCGGGCGGATGGTCGAGTAAAACTCGTTTTCGATTTGCAGCACATTGGTGCTCAATTGCTGCCATTGGCCGTCACGCTTGGTGCCGATCGCCTCATAGGGCGCATGCGGCAGACTGACGGCCCGCGTCAAACCGTCGATATAGCTTTGCAGACTATCGAAGCGCGGCGTCACGTCGGCCTGGGCGCTGTTCTGATACCCCAGATCGCTCATGCGCAAGCTGGTCGCATAAGGCAGAAACAGCGTGTGATCGTCGAATCGCTCCAACCCGTGCGCCTTGCCGGCGACGAAACCGTCGTACAGCGCGGGAGATGCGCCGAACAGGTACATCAACAGCCAGCTGTAGCGATGGAAGTTGCGGATCAGGGCGAGATAGCGTTCCGACTGAAAGTCCTGGTCGGAGCCCTCCGCCTGCTCGGTGGCACGCAACAGATGCCAGACCGGTTCGGCGAGCGAAAAATTATAGTGAATCCCGGCGATGCATTGCATCGCCTTGCCGTACCGCACCGCCAAGCCGCGTCGGTAGACATGCTTGAGTTGGCCGATGTTCGATGTGCCGTACCAGGCGATCGGGATCGTCGCCTCGTCCGGCAGCGCACAGGGCATCGATTGGCTCCATAGCATCTCTTCGCCGAGTTGGCTGTAGGCAAAGCGGTGAATCTCGTCGAGCCGGGCGAGCACATCTTCGGCGTCATGCTGCGGCGGCGTAATGAATTCGAGCAACGACTCGGAGTAATCGGTCGTGATCTGCGGATGCGTCAAGGCCGAGCCAAGCGCGCGCGGATGCGGGCTCAGCGCGAGCCGCCCTTGCGCGTCGACCCGCAACGTTTCGCGCTCGACGCCCCGCAAGCCCTGGCCGAGCAACGGGCGGTGCGCCGCATCGTTGAGTGTGGCCAGCCGACGCAGGTAGGACGTCGCTGTCGAAGTATGTTGCGGCTTGTTGTCGGCTGGCATCCGCCTGCTCCTCCCCTTGGAAAGTGGCTTTACAAAGATTCGATGAGTGGGGCCGCAGGACATGACTTGCGCTGGCGACCATATGTGCGCCAGAGCATAACTGAAAATCGGGATTGACGTCTGAGCGCGCCGCGCGGCCAGCGACGACGGGATACGCTCACAGCCGGCAGGGCATATTCTGTGTCGCCCATGATCGGCACAGCGAGGCTCGACATGCACCGAAAACGAAAAACGCCGCGGGGCTTCAAGGCGCCGGCGCCGGCTGTTGACGAACCGGTCGCGCGCACGGTTGATGCAACGCGTCCGACAGGCGCATGTACAGCGGCATCGGCGCGAAGAAAAGCAGCGGACGAACGCGGCGTGTCGACCGGCCTGCGCGCCGCATCAGCCGAATCGACCATGGCTCCCGCCACGCATGGGCGTTTGCCATCTCGAGCCAACGCCTACGGTAGCCACATGGCGACTATCGACGCCACCAGGAGCGCAGCCAACACCCCGTTGAGGCAACGCCATTGCCTTTCGCTACGCAGCAGGCGGGCAAGCGCCAGGCCTGCCATGCACCAGATGGACAGGGATGTCATTGCGGCCACGGCAAACGAGATTCCGAGTAGCGCGGCAAGTCGCCCCGGACCATGCACGATGACGGCGAACGAGGCCGCCGCGGCCAGGGTCATGGCCCACCCTTTGGGGTTGTGCCAGAGCATCCAGACACCGCCGGCGAAGCCGATCGGATTGCGCGGTGCAGAGGCGGCATGCGGGGATGCACTACGTGCGATGCGCGTGGCCAGCCAGACAAGGTACAGCGAGCCGATCAGCTTCAAAGCGGACTGCAGATCCGGGTTTGCCTGCATGATCCCTCCGAGGCCTGTGGCAGCGGCCGCAGCCATCGATCCCAGTCCGACGGCAATGCCCATCATGTAGGGCAGCGACCGGCGATAGCCGAAGTTTGCCCCCGAGGCCACGGCCAAGGTCGTGGCGCTCCCCGGTGTCACGGTGGCAACAACGACGAAAACAATCAACGGCAGGCAGTTTTGAAGCGACACGACTCATCCTTTTTTCCGTGCGTAAGTCGTGTTTTACCTGCATACTTTGCATTACGGAAACGAATTTTTGTTATCACCTGTATTAGGAATGATAATGCCGCGCAATCTCGACATTGCATTGCTCCGCGCGTTCGTTGCGGTGGCGGATCGCAAGAGCATGACGGCGGCCGGTCGCCTGCTGCACTTGACACAGGGCGCGATCAGCCAGCAAATAGCACGGCTCGAGATACAAACCGGACCACTGTTCGTGCGCGACCATCGGGGCATGCGCCTGAGCGCGGGTGGCGAACGGCTGCTTGGCCCATCCCGGCATCTTTTGTCGGTTCACGACGCGCTATGGCAGGAGATGAACGGCGGCGCCATCGCGGGATCGGTACGTCTGGGTGCGCCGCAGGATCTTGTCGCATCGAAGTTGGGGCCGATCCTGAAAGACTTTTCCACCGATCATCCCCATGTCGAACTCACGCTCGTGTGCGCCGCGTCGACGGAGTTGATGCGGGCCCTCGAACGCGGTGAGATCGACATCGCACTGGTCGAGGAAATGCCGGGACAATCGAACGGCGAATGCCTGGCGGCCGATCGCCTGGTATGGGTCGGAGCGACGGGTGGAACCGCCTTCGGCAAGGACGTGCTGCCGGTTTCCATGGTGGACCGGACGTGTGCTTTTCGCCCCGTCGTTCTGGACGCGCTTCGTCGCTGTGGCCGCTCCTGGCGTACGGTATTCGAGAACGGCAGCATTGACGCAGCGGCAGCTACCGTGAGAGCCGATCTTGCCGTGACGGTCTTGCTGTCATCGACCGTACCCCCCGGGTTTGATGTGCTGCCCACAGGACGCGGGCTTCCCGAACTGCCGATTTTTGCGATCAACCTTCATGCGCTCCCGGGCCAGCCTTCGCTGGCCGTCGCGCAGATGCGGCGTTTCCTGCGGGATGGTTTTGCGCCAAGGGCCGACGGGGAAACCGTGCCCGGCCAGGGCCAGCCGCAGACTATGCCTGTGTCGCGCCCCAGAAAGGCGCCGCCAGCCTGACTGGGGTGCCTACTTTATCGTGCTTGGCGCCAAGGCCGACGATTGCGCGCTCGGTTGCTCGGGCTGCATGCTCGAGAATGTTGCCCCAAACGGCCGCCCCAAAAACAAAACGCCTCGATTTCAAAATGAAATCAAGGCGCTGGCATAAAACTGGTTGCGGGGGCTGGACTCGAACCAGCGACCTTCGGGTTATGAGCCCGACGAGCTGCCAACTGCTCCACCCCGCGGTCGCTATTATATGCTCATTGCAGGTTGCATTGCAACAAGCGAGAGCAATTTTCATGCCGAGACGGCCGGCGGTTAGTGTTTTTCGGGCCGCACAGGGTGATGGGCCGATGTTAAACTCTCGTCAACATGAATCGACGCCCTCTCTTCAAATTCTGCTCCGCATGCGGCCATCTGGTCGAGTTTCGCATCCCCGAGGGCGATACTCGTGAACGGCACGTCTGCCCGAGCTGCGGCACCATCCACTACCAGAATCCACGCAACGTCGTTGGCACGGTGCCGATCTGGCAAGACCGCGTGCTGCTGTGCAAACGGGCGATCGAGCCGCGTCTGGGCTTTTGGACCCTGCCCGCAGGGTTCATGGAGATAG
This sequence comes from Burkholderiales bacterium, assembly GCA_018971155.1. Classification (GTDB taxonomy): domain Bacteria; phylum Pseudomonadota; class Gammaproteobacteria; order Burkholderiales; family Burkholderiaceae; genus Pandoraea. The sequence continues at coordinate 18,293 of JAGXBI010000008.1, read as the reverse complement.
GTGAAACCACGGGCGAGGGCGCAGCGCGCGAGACGCTCGAAGAGGCTGGCGCCGAGGTGGAAGTCGGTGCGCTGTTCTCGATGCTGAACGTGCCGCACGTGCATCAGGTGCATATCTTCTATCTGGCGGACATGCGCAGCCCCGAGTTCGCGGCGGGCGAGGAAAGCCTGGAAGTGCGGTTGTTCACCGAGCAGGAGATCCCCTGGGACGATATCGCGTTTCCCACCGTGGCCGAAACCTTGCGTTTTTATTTTGCCGACCGTGCCGCAGGCCGCTTCCGCATGCATACGCATGACATTACGCGGCCGATGCTGCAGTTATGATCGATTACTGAATCGAACGCGCTGCTCCATGGTCATATGGCTCGAACCAGAGGATCCTTTTCCGGCTGTCGACCAGGCGCTGGGTGACGATAGCGATGCCCCGGGACTGCTCGCCGCGAGCCGGGATCTGAAGGTAGCGCGGTTACTCCAGGCTTACCGGCAAGGTATTTTCCCCTGGTTCTCGGATGGCCAGCCGGTCCTGTGGTGGAGTCCCGACCCGCGCATGGTGCTGTATCCAGCCGAATTTGCCGTATCGCACACCTTTCGCAAAACGCTGCGCCGCATACAGCGCGATCCGGACTGGGAGATCCGTGTCGATGCGGGCTTTGCCGAGGTCATGCTGGCCTGCGCGCTGGCCCCCAGGCCTGGCCAACTGGGCACCTGGATCACACAAGAGATCATCGACGCCTATGGCGGATTGCACCGCATGGGGCTTGCCCACAGCGTGGAGACCTGGTGGCGCGGCGAGCGCGTGGGCGGCCTGTACGGCGTCGCGCTGGGACGCATGTTCTATGGCGAATCGATGTTCGCCCGCCGCACCGACGCGTCAAAGGTCGCGCTGGCCGCCCTGGTCGCCTACGCGCACAGCCATGGGGTGGAAATGATAGACTGCCAACAGCGTACTTCGCACCTGGCTTCGCTCGGCGGCAGGGAAATTCCCCGCCGTGAGTTTGTCGCCCACGTGCAGCAGAGCATCGCGCTACCGCCGTTGGCATGGCACTTCGACAAAGCGGTGTTGAGCCGCCTGGCCCCGCTCGACGGCATCCCAGCACAAAGGTCCTGCAGTGATGACGCACCCTAACGAACTGCCGCTCTCGCCGCTTACAGCCCTGCAGTTTTATGCAACGGCGCCCTACCCGTGCAGCTATCTGGAGCACCACACTGCCCGCTCACAGGTTGCCACGCCCAGTCACCTGATCAATTCCGACGTCTATAGCGAACTGGTACGCGCGGGCTTTCGGCGCAGCGGCATCTTCACTTATCGCCCCTACTGCGATGGCTGCCGGGCATGCATCCCGGTGCGCGTTCCCGTGCGGCAGTTCACGCCCAACCGCATTCAACGCCGGATCTGGCGCCGCCATGCCGCGCTGCACGTGCTCGTCTGCGGCCTGCATTTCTCCGAGGAGCACTATCAACTGTATATGCGCTACCAGGCGCGTCGCCATGCCGGCGGCGGCATGGATCACGACAGTCGCGAGCAATACGAGCAGTTCCTGCTGCAAAGCCGGGTCAATTCCCGCCTAGTCGAGTTTCGCGAGCCGCCCGGGCGCCCCGATGCCGGCACGCTGCGCATGGTCAGCATGATCGACATCCTGAGCGACGGCCTGTCATCCGTTTATACGTTTTTCGATCCTGACTTGCCCCGTGCGAGCTACGGCACCTACAACATCCTGTGGCAAATCGAGCAGGCCCGCGCGCTGGGTCTGCCCTATGTGTATCTCGGCTACTGGATTCGCGAGAGCAGCAAGATGCTCTACAAGTCGAATTTTCGGCCACTCGAGGCGCTGCTCGACGGACGCTGGCAAGCGTTCTCCTGCGACACCGCCGGCCCGCCGCCAGCCGTGGTTCAAGCGCCGGACACACCCGCCTGACATTCCCGAGCGGCGCGCGGCCCCGCTACAATGGCGGCTTTCCCGCTTCGTTCGCAACCTATCGTGCTCTCATCGCTTTACCCTCTGGCCCGCCGGGCACTGTTTTGTCTCGACGCCGAGCAGGCGCATCACCTGACGCTCGGCGCGCTGCGCCAGGCGACGCATCTGGGCCTGGGCGGCCTCATTGGCGCCGCGGTGCCCGACGATCCGCGCACGGTGATGGGCATTCGCTTCCCCAATCCGGTTGGCCTGGCTGCCGGCCTCGATAAGGACGGCGCCTACATCGACGCGCTGGCGGCCCTGGGCTTCGGCTTCATCGAAGTCGGCACGGTAACGCCGCGACCACAGCCCGGCAATCCGCGCCCCCGGATGTTTCGCCTGCCGCAGGCGCAGGCGCTGATCAATCGCATGGGTTTCAACAACGGCGGCGTCGAGCAGTTTCTGCAGAACGTGCAATCGGCCCGGTGGCGTGGCCCGCTCGGATTGAACATCGGCAAGAACGCCGACACGCCGATCGAGCGCGCCGCCGACGATTATCTTTACTGCCTGGAGCGCGTCTACCCGTTCGCCAGTTACGTGACGGTCAATATCTCCTCGCCCAACACCAAAAATCTGCGCCAATTGCAGGGCGCGGGCGAACTCGACGCACTGCTCGCCGCGCTCAAGGACAAGCAGCAACGGCTGGCCGACCAGCATGCCCGGTACGTGCCCATCGCCCTGAAAATCGCCCCGGATCTCGACGACGAGCAGATCAAAGTGATCGCCGAGACGTTGCTTCGCCATGGCATCGATGGGGTGATCGCCACCAACACGACGCTCGACCGCGAAGCTGTCAAAGCCCTGCCGCACGCGGACGAAGCCGGCGGCCTGTCGGGTCGCCCCGTGTTCGAGCGCTCGAACCGCGTGATCCGGTCGCTGCGCGCGGCACTCGGCGATGCGATCCCTATCATCGGCGTGGGCGGGATCCTGAGCGGCCAGGACGCGCGCGCGAAAATCGACGCCGGCGCCAGTCTGGTACAGCTTTACAGTGGGTTGATCTATCGCGGCCCCGTGCTGGTGGCGGAGTGCGCCGCGGCCCTCGCCGCTGGCGCCTGAGGGGTCATGAAGGCGAATACGGCCAGTTATATCGAAATAATGAATTCATATTTCAAATCCAATAGCCTCGGCACTATGATGCATCCCTGTCATCCGACCGTCCGGTCGGAATAACGTCATAAGGAGTCTTGCATGTCAAAACTAATCAAAGCATTGCTGCTCTCCAATCTCCTGTGCGTCGCCCTGCTCGGCACCGTCAGCGCGCATGCCGAAGACCTGCTGAGTGCCGTCAAGCAGCGCGGCGTATTGCGCATTGGCCTGGAGGGCACCTACCCGCCGTTCGACTACCGGGGCCCGGACGGCAAGCTCGAAGGCTTCGATGTGGATGTGGCCAAGGCAGTCGCCGCCAAGCTCGGCGTCAAGCCGCAATTCATCACCACCGAATGGAGCGGCATCATTGCCGGCTTGCAGGCTGGCAAGTTCGACGTCATCGTCAATCAGGTGGCGATCACGCCGCAGCGCCAGCAAGTGCTCGATTTCAGCCAGCCGTACGCTTACTCGGCGGCACAGTTGATCCAGCGCAAGGATGACACGCGGCAGTTCAAGTCGCTCGAGGATCTCAAGGGCAAAAAACTTGGCGTGAGCCTGGGCAGCAATTACAACCAGTTGGCCAATTCGGTGCCGGGTATCGACGTCAAGACCTACCCGGGGGCTCCCGAATACTTGCGTGATCTGGCCGACAAGCGCCTCGACGCGGCCCTCAACGATCGGCTGATGCTGGCTTATCTGATCAAGACCTCGCAGCTGCCGCTGCGTGCCGGCGCGCTGGTCAAAGGCGGCGGCGAAGCGGTCGGCATCCCGTTCCGCAAGGGCAACCCGGAGTTCGCCAAAGCCATCGACACAGCGCTTAGCTCGCTCAAACAGGACGGCACGCTGAAAAAGCTGTCGTTGCACTGGTTCGGCCAGGACACCAGCAAGCCGACCAACTAAGCGGCTCGTTCTTTGCGGTACCCCGTTTCGGCCCCCTTGCGGGGCTGAAATCATTTTATGATGGCGCTTTTTACCGGCGCGGTTCGCGCGCTTTTTTCATGCACCCTTACGATCTGATTGTTCAGTCCCTGCCGGTTTTGCTGCTGGGCGCGGCGATTACCGTCAAGTTTGCCCTGTGGTCGATGCTGTTCGGCCTGATGATCGGCGTCGTCGTCGCGCTGATGGGCATCGGCAAGCGGCGCTGGCTCCAGCATATCGCCCGGGCTTACGTCAGCATCATGCGCGGCACGCCGTTGCTGGTGCAGATCTTCGTGGTGTATTACGGCCTGCCCAGCGTCGGCCTGTCGCTTGACCCGACACCGGCGGGCATCCTCACCTTGAGCCTGAACGTCGGCGCCTATCTGTCGGAGAGCATGCGCGGCGCGATCCTGGGGATTCCCCAGGGGCAGTGGCTGGCCGCCTACAGCCTGGGCCTGACGCATCGCCAAACGCTGCGATACGTGGTCGGAGCACAAGCGCTGCGCCTGGCGGTGCCGAGCCTGGGCAATAGCCTGATCAGCCTGATCAAGGACACATCGCTCGTGTCGGTGATTACCGTCACGGAATTACTGCGCAGCGCCCAGGAAGTGATCGCGGCGACCTATCAGCCGCTGCCGCTATACCTGGCAGCAGCCGCCATCTATTGGGTATTGAGCACGGGGCTGGCCTGGGTGCAGCGCCGCGTCGAGCAGCGCCTGGCGCTGCCGGGCAAGCATTGACCCGCGCCACTGGCCTCAGACCGAGCGAGTCCCGCCGGGCCGGCGCTCCCGCACCATTTGGCGAAATGTCCGGCCCGAAGGCGCCGGCATCTCGCGCGTGTTGGTCCAGCCCGCGGCCAACGGCAGGCGGCTGATCGATTGCCGCTCACGCCCGAGCCATTTGAGCACGCGGGCGCCCGCGCCGGTCATCGCGCCGTAGAGTTTGGGGCGGCGCGCCATGAAACCCCATGCGGCCAGGCCAAAACGCTCCTGCCATGGACGCAACTTGCGCTCCATCTGCCGCTCGCGCAGTTTGCGCAATAAATCCGAGATGGGAATGCCAACCGGGCACACCCGGTTGCACTCGCCGCAAAGAGTCGCGGCTTGCGGCAGGTCAATGGCTTTTTCCAACCCGACGTAGCTGGGGGTCAGCACCGAACCCATCGGCCCCGGATAAACCCAGCCATAGGCGTGTCCCCCGATCTTCTGATAGACCGGGCAGTGATTCATGCAGGCGCCGCACCGGATGCAGCGCAACATCTCCTGGAACGCCCCGCCAATCAGGCCGGTGCGCCCACCGTCGACCAGCACGAAATACATATGCTCGGGACCATCCTGCTCCCCCTCCACACGCGTGCCGGTCAACAACGAGAAGTAATTCGACGTCGATTGCCCGGTCGCCGAGCGCGGCAGCAGGCGCATTGCCGTGGCCAGGTCTTCCAGCGTCGGCAAGACCTTTTCGATGCCGGTCACGGCAACGTGCACGCGCGGCATGATGGTGCACATGCCCTCGTTCCCTTCGTTGGTCACCACCGCGACCGACCCGGTCTGAGCAATCAGGAAGTTGCCGCCGGTCACGCCCATGTCGGCCGACAGAAATTGCGGACGCAGCACTTCGCGCGCTTCGCGGGTCATTGCCGGAATTTCCGTCTGGCGCGGACGGTGATGCGTTCTGGCGAACAGATCGGCGATTTCCTCTTTGTCCTTGTGCACCACCGGGGCGATGATGTGACTGGGGGGTTCGTTATCGTTGATCTGCAGGATGTATTCGCCCAGATCGGTCTCGATCGACTGCACGCCCATGTCGGCAAGCACGCGATTCAGATTCATTTCCTCGGTCACCATCGACTTGGTTTTGATGACCTTCCTGACCTCGTGCTTCCGGGCGATCTCAGCCACCAGGCGGGCGGCCTCCTGCGCGGTTTCGGCGAACAGCACCGTGGCCCCGCGGCGCGTCGCCTCGCGCTCGAATATTTCGAGCCAGACGTCGAGATTGTCCAGGCCGCGATTGCGCCGCTCCTTGAGCGCGGCGCGCGTGGCCTCGAAATCGATGTGCCGCACCGCCTCGGCACGCGCCGAAACGAATTTGGTCGACAGCTTCTTGAGGTTGTTCTGCAGGCGCTGATCGGCCAGCTTCTGGCCGGCGCGGGCCTTGAATTGCATCGACTGTACTTGCATCGCGTCTCACCAAAAAGACTATGGGGCTGTTCTGATTTCGTGCGGCAACGCGCGTCGCGCCGCGCAATAGTGCTGCATCATTTGTCCGACCGGCCGGCGAGCACCTCGGCAATGTGCAGCACGCGAGTGGTGCGGTCGCCCGTGCGGCGCAGCCGGCCCTCGATGTTCAGGATGCAACCGAGATCGCCGAGCACGACAGTCGGCGCCCCGCTGGCTTTGATGTTCGCGCATTTCTCGTCGACGATCGCCGTCGAGATGTCGCCGTACTTGAGCGCAAAGGTGCCGCCAAAACCGCAGCACGCCTGGCAATCCTTCATCTCCGTCAGGGTCACGCCCGGCAGCAGGCCGAGCAAGGCGCGCGGTTGTGCCTGCACCCCCAATTCGCGCAAGCCGGAACAGGAATCGTGGTACGTGACTTCGCCGCTGAAAGTGCCGGGCACCTTGTCGAGTTTGAGCACATTGACCAGGAAATCGGTCAGTTCATACACACGGGGCTGCAGCCGCTCGAAACGCCCCATCAATTCGGGGTCGTCGCGCAGCAGGTCGCCGTAATGGGCCTTGACCATGCCCCCGCAGGATCCCGAGGGGATCACCACGTAATCGAATTCCTCAAACTCGTCGAGGAACTTCTGCGCCAGATCGCGCGCGATGCTGCGTTCTCCCGAGTTATAGCCGGGCTGGCCGCAGCAAGTTTGCGTCTCGGGCACGACCACTTCGCAGCCGGCCGATTCCAGTAAATCCAGCACCGACATGCCGATTTCCGGCCGCATCAGGTCGATCAGGCAGGTAACGAATAAGCCGACACGCATCGCAACATCCCGTGAGGAAAACAATGCGCCATTATAGGCTCCGACGCCCCGCGCAAGCACGGATTGCGGCGGCCAATCGCCCGGCAAACGATACGTCGGGCCATGTCGTGCGATTCCTTGCTTGGGGATTTTTCACAATATGATATAGAATGTCACGCATCGCATCTCGTCCTTCCCGGCTCCCCCATGAAAGACGCCAGTCAAGAATCCCGTACATCCATTCAAGTCATCGAACGCATGATGCGGCTGCTCGACGCGCTTGCCTCGCATGCGGATCCCGTCAGTCTCAAAGAACTGGCCCTGGCGACCGAGCTGCACCCGTCGACCGCGCATCGGATCCTCAACGATATGGTGACCTGCCGCTTCGTCGATCGTTCCGACCCCGGCACCTACCGGCTCGGCATGCGCCTGCTGGAACTGGGCAACCTGGTCAAGGAGCGGCTGTCGGTGCGCGACGCCGCACTCCAGCCCATGCGCGGACTGCATCGGCTGACCGGCCAAACGGTCAACCTCTCGGTACGGCAGGGCGACGAAATCGTCTACATCGAGCGCGCTTACAGCGAGCGTTCCGGCATGCAGGTGGTGCGCGCCATCGGCGGTCACGCGCCGTTGCATTTGACTTCCGTGGGCAAGCTGTTTCTGGCCGCTGACGAAACCGCGAGGGTGCGCGCCTACGCCACGCGCACCGGGCTGTCGGGCCACACCAGCAACAGCATCACCGATCTGGGCAAGCTCGAGCGCGAACTCAATTCCGTACGCAACCATGGTTACGCGCGCGACAACGAAGAGCTCGAACTGGGTGTGCGCTGTATCGCCGCCGGAATCTACGACGACGGCGGCAAGCTCGTCGCCGGCCTCTCGCTGTCGGCGCCGGCCGACCGCATGCAGGACGCCTGGCTGACCAGCCTCAACGAAACTGCGGTGCAGATCTCGCAGGCATTGGGTTTCAAGCGCCCGCCGGCCGATGGCGCGCAGACAAAAACAGATTTCGCGGGCAGTACGTTGCGAGCGGCCACGGCCGCACAGGCCGGCGACTAGGCCGCCGCGAGGGAATCGCCTCGCCGCCCGCACCAAATCGTGTCCCGTGGCAAATAAGAAACGCTCCCGAGGGAGCGTTTTTTTATGGCATCAGATGCCAGCGGCCGGTTTATAGCGCGCGTTGCACATTCGCAACCTGGGTGCTCGGGGCGGCCGGTTGATTGCCGGCTGTGCGCAGCGCCGCGCTGCCACCGCCGTCAAGCAGCCATTGGCGAACCCGCGCCGCGTCGGCGAAGCGCGAATAACGGCCAGTCGAGTCGAGCAGCACGATAATGACCGGCCGACCGTGCACGACCGCCTGCATCACGAGGCACTGCCCAGCCTCGTTGATGAAGCCGGTTTTCTGCAGGCCGATCTGCCAGCCCGGATGGCCCACCAGATGATCGGTGCTGACGTAGTGGAGGTTTTTCCTGCCGGTATTGACATCGTAGCTCGTGTCGGTCGAGAACTCGCGAATCAGCGGATACTGATATGCGGCCTTGATCATCTTGACCAGATCGCGGGCGCTCGACACGTTCTGGCTCGACAGCCCGGTCGGATCGTTGAAATGGGTATCGTTCATCCCGAGCTCACGCGCCTTGCGGTTCATCGCCGCGATAAAGGCCGGGCGCCCGCCAGGGTAGTAGCGGCTCAGCGCCGCCGCCGCACGGTTTTCAGAGGCCATCAGGGCGATGTGGAGCATATCGGCGCGATTCAGGCTCGACCCGACCGACAGGCGCGAGCCCGTGCCCTTTTCGTAATCACGGTCATCGGCCGTGACTTCCATCGTCTGGGTGAGCGGAATGTGCGCGTCGAGCGACACCATGGCCGTCATCAGCTTGGAGATCGACGCAATCGGCCGAACCACGGACGACTGCTTGTCGTACAGCACTTCCGCAGTGTTCTCGTCGACCACCAATGCTTCTTGCGAGCGCAACGCGAGGGCCTGCGGCAGTCCGTCGTGCAAGCCGTAGGCACGGCCCGGCGAGAGGTGTTCCGGCCGGAAATTGACCTTGCGATAGCTGGTCACGACGTGGCGTTGCCCGCCGCGGTAGACGACCCGTTTGACAGCCACGCGCCTGACGCCGGCGGCATGGCTCGGCAGTGCACGCTCGACGCGATGCTGCCGGAGCGTCACATGCTTGATGGGGGTGTGATGCAGGCAGGCCCGCTTCTGGGCGGGGCTCAACCGGGATTGCTTGCTCGCGCACGCGACAGGCCGGGCGTATGCCGCGGTGCCGACGGCGAGCGTGGCTGCCACCACGGCAGCCCCCCACAGGGCGCGACGGCACAAACGGGGTAACAGGTCGAATGAAAACATTTTTAGCGGCTTCGGGGTTGGCGGCGATACTTTGTTGGAAAGTGTAGTTAATGTCGAAAAAATTAGCAATATGAAATACTTAGATTCAATACTTAAACCCGCCTCTAGAAATTTTGGGCAAAACGCCATGGCAAGCGGCCATTACGCCATTTCCGCCACAAAATGCCACATCCCGTCACTCCATGAACTTGACCCAGCCGGCCAGCGGTTCCCGTTCGGTCGCCAGTTGGTTTTCCACCGCCGTTTTATCCTCGTAGCCGAGCGACATCCCGCACACGACCATCTGCTCGGGCGGCAGCGCCAGGTATTCAGCGATGATGCGATGAAATTGCGTAAAGGCCGCTTGTGGGCAGGTATCCAGTCCGCGGGCGCGGGCCGCGATCATCAGATTCTGCAAAAACATGCCGTAATCGAGCCAGCTGCCCTGTTCCAGCACCCGATCGATCGTAAAAATCATGCCGACCGGCGCATCGAAGAAGCGATAATTGCGGCCGTGCTGGCGATGCATCTGAAGTTTGTCGGCTTTGCCGATGCCGAGCAATCCGTACAAGTCCCAGCCGATCTTGCGCCGCCGCCCTTGATAAGGCTCGACCCACCGGCGCGGATAGTAGGCGTATTCCTCGACGTGGGACTTGCTTGTCTCGGGATCGTCGTGCGCCGCCTGCAGGCGCTTGACCAGTTCGTCCTTGGCCGCGCCCTCGAGCACCGTCACCCGCCACGGTTGAATATTACTGCCGGATGGCGCCCGGCTGGCCAGCTCCAGAATCTCCATGATCGTCTCGCGCGGCACGGGCGTCGGCAAAAAAGCCCGAACGCTGCGGCGCGAACGCAACGCGTCATCCACGATACGGGTCATCTCGGGCGCAGGAATTTGAGTCATGGTCGTCATTGGTGGGAATATTGGAATTTTTGACGCGCCTATGCGGAATTTTCCAGGCGTGGCAGGTTTCGGGCCGGTTCACCACGAGGCTGCGGCCTCCTGGCGGTCGGCCGCCAAGTTGCGATGTTATCACCGTCGTGCACCATCGGCATGCGAAGCACCGGGGATCGGCGTGCCACCGACAAATGCCGCATCGCCACCGGCATACGGCGAATCATGTCGCAATCGGCTGATTATTAATGAATTTTCATTAATGTTGCTCTGCACAAAAAATACTTGACATCAGGAATCTTTGCTATAAACTTGCATTTGTGCACTGCACCAATGCATTGCACAGCGAGATGACCCGAACCGTGTTTTCACCCTTAAGTGAAAACCAAAGACCAGCAAACACGGAGTGGGACACAATTTTTCTGCCTCAGGAGAAAGCAATGTCATTTTTGACCCCGGAACAACTGGCCTCGGCTCACAAAGCCAACCTCGAAACCCTGTTCGGTTTGACCAACAAAGCCTTCGAAGGCATTGAGAAGCTGGTCGAGCTGAATCTCCAGGTCGTCAAGACCTCGCTGGAAGAAGGCGCGAACAACGCCCACAAAGCCCTGACGGCGAAAGACCCGCAAGAACTGCTGGCCCTGCAGGCAAATCTGGTGCAGCCGGCCGCCGAGAAGGTTCTCGCGTATGGCCGTCATCTGTACGAAATCGCCTCGAACACGCAAGCCGAATTCAGCAAAGTCGCGGAATCGCAACTGGCCGAAAACTCGCAGAAGCTGCAGTCGATGGTCGACAACATTGCCAAGAACGCGCCCGCCGGTTCGGAATCCGCCGTGGCCGTCGTGAAGTCTGCCATCAGTGCCGCCAACAGCGCCTATGACAGCGTTCACAAAGCGACCAAGCAAGCCGTCGAATTGGCGGAAACCAATTTCGCCGCGGCCACCAACGTGGCCACCAAGGCTGCTCAGCAAGCTTCTTCGCGCGCTGCCAAGAAATAAGCGCTCGCGCTCTTGAATTTGCGCTGCGCGCCTTCATCTAGGCGCCAGTCAGAGTTGTCTCCTCGGTACCTCACAGGTACCCTTTGAACCCGGCACATCGCCGGGTTTTTTTATGCCCGGCGTTATCCCTCCTGGTCGGGCGTAGCTCCATCCCGCCCGTTCTCGTCGCACCCGCACGTCGGCCGTGGTGTCGCACGAGCGCCTCCGCTCATCCCAATCCGATGTTTGGGATCGATCCCATATTTCAGCGTCAAGCCAAAGAATATTCTTAACTCGCTGCCGGACTTCGAGGCGCGAGTGCACGAATAAATGACGCTTCCCATCATTCACGTCTCTTGCGTCTTCTCCGTTTCTCGCAACCTCGATCCGGCGCATCAACCATTGCCGGGAAGCTCACTGCATTTTCGCGGCATGGCTGACGGCGCGGCCCCGTCCGATCGGGCGCCGATTTCCTGGACCGTTGATTGGCTCGACTCAACCATGACTCGTCTTCATCAAACGATCGCTCTTGGCGTGCTCGCGATAACGTGCGGCAGCCTGCACGGGCACACAGCTGATTTCGATATCGGCGCCACCGTCGTGCCATCGGCGTGCAGCATTTTGCTCAACCGCCAGGGAGTCATCAACTACGGCGATATACCTCGACACCGCCTCAACAAAACCCGCGTGACGCCACTGTATCCGCACGTGCTGAACGTGACGATCAGTTGCCAGCAACCGACGCGCTTCGCGGTGCGACTCAAGGACGAACGGGCGGCTTCAGCGCTGCAATGCAACGCGGGCGACAGCTGCCCGGTTTTGCGCGACGACCAAAATGCCGTGATTCGCGATTACGTGCCCTACGGTCTTGGCTTCGCGAACGGCAAGAAGATCGGCGGATTCGTCATGAGCATGGCCAACAACGGCTATCAGCGCACCGACAAACTGTGGGCGCAAATTCTCATGTCCAACAATAACGGCAGAACGTGGAGCATCCCGCGCTGGGATCAAAAGCCCATGGCAAACGCGGCCGACTGGGTGAGCTGGTCGCTCGGCGGAGAGCAGCCCTCGGCACAGCCGGGCGTGTTTCTCACCCTCAAGGTAGAGCCATTGATCAATCCACTCGACTCCCTGCCTTCCAATCAGGTCATTGAACTCGACGGCCTGGCCAGCTTTACCGTCGAGTACTTGTGAGCCGGTCTCCTCTTTCTTTTCCTTCTCTTCGAATCACGGCGACAGCATGAAAAAACGACTTCTTTCTCACGGCATTGCGCTCTCCCTTCTTGCGGCAAATCTCGCGCACGCCTCCGGCATGCTGCCGGAGACCTCGGTCGTGATCGTCAACGAGGCCGACGGCGAAGGCGTGATCAACGTCAAGAACACCGATCCGACGCCGTCGCTGCTCTACACGGCGATCGAGGATATTCCCGAAGACACGGCCGACCTGATCGTCGCGTCGCCACCGGTCGCGCGCGTCGAGAGCGGGCAAAGCCAGTTGGTGCGCTTTATTCTGCAAAGCGACAAGCCGCTCGAGACCGAACGCATGAAGCGTGTGACGTTCGAAGGCATTCCGCAAAAGCACGAAGGCGCGAGTCAGGTCAAGGTCGTCATCCGGCAAAACCTGCCTCTCATCATTCGTCCCAAGCATCTCGCACCAGACCGCCAGCCCTGGCTGCACTTGCAGTGGAGCGTCACAGGCGAGCAACTGAGCGTGAGCAACCCCAGCCCTTACATCGTCAGGCTCGCCCAGGCGGTACGCGTCTTGCCGGCGGATCACGAAGCCGCATTGCCCAAGCCCTATATCCTGCCCGGCGAAAAAATCGCGCTCACGGCCGATCGAAGCGCGGCGTCCAAGGCGCTCAAAGTCCGCTTGTTGCCCTCCACCGCGTACGGCTACGCAGCCGGATCGGTCGAGATGCCAGTGAACCAGACAACACAGCCCGCCAAGTAAGCTTATGAAACGCGTGATTGGACCCGCGCCGGCGCGCGGGCAGGCCCCCCTTTGCCCAAAATCCGGCGCCACAGCGCTTGCCCGAGGCCTGGGCGTGCTGTTGGTCACGGCCCTGGCCTGCCATAGCGCACTGAGCGCTCCGCTGCAAAACACGGATCACGCCACGTTCGACAGCGACATGCTCAAGGCACGCGGCATCGACCCGGCCACTGCCGCCTACTTCAGCCAGGCGGCGCGCTTTCGGCCAGGCATGTCGCACGTCACCCTGACCGTCAACGGCATGCGCAAGGGAACCGTCGATGCACGCTTCGGCACCCAGGGCGAACTGTGTTTCGATCGCGAATTGCTCGATCGCGCCGGCCTGCGGGTGCCGGGCGATCTGCCGACGGCGCCGCTCGCGAGCCGGCCAGCCGCGCCTGATATGCCGCAGCCCCGTCCTGCTCGCCGCGCCGTCAGCTCCTCGGTATGGCCGCTCGATCTGAGTGCACCGGCGGAGGAAGGCGCCGGCGAGGCCCCTGTTCACGCGGATACGGCCGCCACGCCGGGCGCGGCGGCACAGCCATCCGCAGACGGCATGGCTGTCGCGCCAGTCGCGATCGATATCCCTGCGGCAGGCGATGCAACCGGCAATATGCAACCGCTCTGCTATGACTACCGGCAAGCCCATCCACAGACCGTGGTCACGCTTCACCCCAACGAAGCGGCTATCGACTTGATCGTACCGGGCGAAGCGCTGCGCGCGCCCGAGACCGTGCTCGCCGGATATACCACCGGAGGCACCGCGGCGTTACTGAACTATGACATCCAGGCATCGGACAACCGGGCGTGGGGCAAGGTCAATCGTTACGCCATGGCTGCCACCGACGTTGGCTTCAACAGTGGCGACTGGCTGGTGCGCAGCCGCCAGACCGTCATCCAGCTCAACGGCAAGTCGAGCTGGAATTATCTTCACACGTACGTGCAACGCACCTTCGTCGACGCCAAATCGATCGTGCAAGCCGGCGAAATCACGCTTGGCAGCTCACTATTCGCCGGCATTCCCCTGCACGGCGTGCAGCTCATGCCCGAGCGCGCCCTGACGGAGGCCGCCTCGGCCAGCGCGGGGGCCGTGGTGCGCGGCATCGCGCAAACCCAGGCACGCGTCGAAGTCCATCAAAACGGCTCGCTGGTGTACTCCACGCTGGTGCCGCCCGGCCCGTTCGTGCTGGATCGCCTGCCGCTGCTCAGCGGCTCGGGCGACTTGCAGGTCACGGTGATCGAGGCCACCGGCGAGCGGCGTCAATTCACCGTGCCCGCCGCATCGTTCATGAATCACAGCATCGGGGCGCCGCAGGGCTTCTCGGTGGCGGTGGGCAAAGTGCGCCGGCCCGGTGGCAAGTACGCCGGGCGCGGACGCGACATGCCCACGCCCTGGGTGCTCAGCGCCAATCGCGGCTGGGCGCTTGACCGCAACGTCAACGCGGCAACCGGTTTATTTGTCACCAACCGCTACCAGGCGCTGGGCGTGAGCCTCGACGCGCGGCTCATGGCCGAAGCCACCGCAGCGATGCGCGTGCTGCTGACGCGCGACGGCGAACAGCGAGCTGCCGGCGCACAGATCACCGGTGGCCTGAATGCGCGCTTGAGCGAGAATCTCTCCGCTTCGCTGTCGGCAACGCTGCAAACCGCGGGGTACCGCGGGCCGCTGGAACAAGCTCAGCGCGAGCGCGCGCAAAGCCGCGCGCAATACACGGCTTCGCTGGCCTGGAATGCCGGGCGCGCGGGCGGCATGATGCTCAGCTACAGCCGCGCCAGCGCCGCCAGCGCGGGCCGGACGAGCCGGTTTTTCGGCTCCTGGAGCAATACCTTCGGTCCGGCCAACGTTTCGCTCAACGCCGAGCATGAAACCGGCGCACGCCGTCCACGCAGTGCCGTGTATCTCAATCTCAGTCTTTCGTTCGGCAAGCGTTACGTCAGCGGGTTCGCCAGTCAAACCGGCGATACCACACGCCATGGCGCGCGCTTTAGCGAAAACGTCAGCGAAACATTGAATTACAACGCCTCGGTCACTTCAAGTGGCGACGCGCGGCATGCCGCCTTGACGGCTAATCTGAACTACCTGCCGCGCTACACGCAACTCGGCGTCGGCTACGGTTACTTCGGCGCAGGCAGCCATGCCTTCTCGGCCAGCGTGCGCGGCAGTGCCGTAGCGCATCGCGGTGGCGTGACGTTTTCGCCCTACCCGGTGCAGGACACTTTCGGCATCGTCTCGGTGGGCGATATTGCCGGCGCGAAAATCCACACCCCGAGCGGACCGGCCTGGACCGATGCCTGGGGCCGTGCCGTGGTACCCGCGCTGCCGGCCTATAGTGAGACGCAGTTGCAGCTGGCCACGACCGGCTTGCCGCGCAATATCGATGTAAAGAACGGTTCGCATACCTTGAAAGCGGGACACGGATCGGTGAATTTCATCGATTTCGAAATCAACCAGGTGCAACGGCTGTTGCTGAATGTGACCTTGCCCGACGGCGGCATGCCAGCCAAAGGTGCATCGGTAGTCGACAGCCAGGGAAATTTCGTTACCGCGGTCAACGGCAAGGGCAAAATCTTTTTGAATCAGGGCAAGCCCAAATCAACCTTGCGGGTCAAGCTCGATGAACAGCGCCATTGCGAACTACGCTTCACGGCGCCGGACAAATTCGACGCTGACCGTTACTTCGAGGCCGTCGACGCGGTTTGCCAACCGGTCGTGCCGGCGGCTGCCACCGCAGAAGCCGCGGCGCCGGCCGCGACCATTCCCACGGAGCCGCTCCATGAAAATCTCTAGCCTTCGCACCTTGGGGTGGCTGGCGCTGCCAGCCACCGCTGCGGTCGCTGCGCTGGCCGCCACGCCGGCGCTTGCCGACGACGCCGAATGCAAGCTCGTGCTGAGCCAGCCCTCGATCGAATACGGCCAATTGACCCGAGGGCAATTGCTCGATTACGCATCGACGTCGGGCGAGGCGTCGCTCGACCCGAGGTTCATCACACTGACAGCCACCTGTGGCAAGCCTGCCTCCATGAGTCTCTTTTTGCGCAGCGCCGCTGCCGATACGGAGCGCTTCCGCTTTGCCGAGCATGGCGGCTATACGGTCCGCCTGAGCGAGGCCCGGCTGGACGGCCAGCCGGCGTACTTGAGCGAGGTCAGTGCCGGCGGCCCAGGCCCTCTGATCGCATCGCAACCTGAAGCGGCGCTCCAGCTCAAACCCGGCTACGGCGCCGCGCTGACCAGTCTTGCCGGACAGCCGGCCGTGGGCAGTCATTTGACCGCCCGAGTCGAAGTCCAGGCCCGCATACCGGTCGAAGCCACGCGAGTGTCCGGCGTGCAGCGCTGGCAGGGCCGTGGCACGTTTGAACTGATAACCCGCTAACGGGGGCTCGGGTCCGCACGCCGCACTAATCGGGATAGGGGCGGTCAGGTAGTCTGACCGATCCCCTCCCACGCCACCCGGCATGCGGGTCCGCACCGGGCGGCTCGAGCAGTTGAGGTCATGAGAGCCGGGGAACGCCGATACGGTCGAAGTAGGCGATCGGCATAGCGCGGTTCAGCAGCAGGCGGCTGTTGCGCCACCATCGCCGGCTGTTCGCGGCCACCCGACGGGCATCCTCTTGCGAGGCACCCAACGCAAGCAACTCCCTGTACATCGTCGTACCTCGGCGCCAATGCTTGAGCTGCACTGCGCGCAGCCGGTGCCTGATCCACTCGTCGAGCTCGCGAAACACCTTCGGCGTCTGCGCCAGATGGAAGTATGCTTTCCACCCCAGCATATACGCTTTCAGGCGCTGCGCGACCTCCGGCAGGCTTCGCCCGCACGAGCGGCGAGTCATTTCCCGGATGCGTTGCTTGAAGCTCGCCAATCCCTTTCTGGCCACCGCGCATTTGATCCGGTCGCCCGCACTGCGCCACAGTTCGTAGCCCAGGAACTTGCGTCCGGTCGCCTGAGCAACCGCCGTCTTGGCCTCGTTGATCTTCAGGTGGAGCCGATCGTAGAGATGGCGCAGCCCAGCCAGCACCCGTTCGCCAGCTCGATGACTGCGCACATACACGTTGCAGTCGTCCGCGTAGCGCACGAAGCGGTGGCCTCGCCCTTCCAGCTCTCGATCCACCTCGTCCAACAGCACATTGGCCAGCAACGGCGACAGTGGCCCGCCTTGCGGCGTGCCCTCGTACCGCTCGCTAACCACACCCGCATCCATAATGCCGGCCACCAGGTAGTGTCGAACCAGCCGCAGCACGGCCCTGTCCGCTATCCGCCTCGATAGCCTTTCCATCAGAATGTCGTGATTGACCCGATCGAAGAACTTCTCCAAGTCCACATCGACCACCACACGATAACCGTCCTGCACATGCCGCTGCGCCATCAGCACCGCGTCGCGCGCACGCCGTCCCGGTCGGAAGCCGTAGCTGTGCTCAGAGAATGTCGGATCAACGATGGGCTGTAGCACTTGCAGCAGGGCTTGCTGGATCAGCCGGTCCGTCACCGTCGGAATTCCTAATTCACGCATCCCGCCACTGGGCTTCGGAATCTGGACTCGCCGGACCGGCTGTGGCCGATAGCTTCCATCCAGTAATGCCTCTCGAATCCCAGGCCAGTGCGTCTTCAGGTACGCCGCCGTTTCCGCGATCGACTTCCCATCCACCCCAGCACTGCCGCGATTGGCTTTGACGCGTTTCCACGCCATGACCAGGTTCGCTCTCGCGAGCGCCTGCGCAAGCAGGCCGTCTCGCCCCAGGCTTCCGGTTTCGTGACGCGCCGTCCGCGCTTCATCACGCCCCGCTTTAGGCTCGGCTTCACCTCGCCCTCCCGCGTTGCGCCCCGCCTGTGCGGGCTTCTGATGCACTGCACGTTCGAGCAACACGGCCTTCGGCCCTCCTACTCGTTCGGCCCTTCGCCCCCTACCGGCAGCTACTATGGCCTCTGCTGAGTCCTCGCTCCGGCTTTACCGCCGTTGCCCTTTCAGGCATCAGGCGAGGGTTCCCCAGGTAAGAACGCACTCCTTCATCGCACAACCGCCGCATTTACGCCGTTTCGCCTTGGTCACAAAAGCTTCGCGGTTTCTGGCCCGCTCGCCCTGCTCGACAGCGCCTTCTATGCGGTTCTTGTTCATCGGCTCGCGATTTACGCTCCACGCTTCCTCCCCACACTCGGTCGCCCTCATGCAGTTGCGCTTCACTTCATTCGCTGTGACCAGC